>MFMN01000009.1:0-6657 GCA_001783515.1 Candidatus Kaiserbacteria bacterium RIFCSPLOWO2_12_FULL_50_10
TATCGGTAAGGTGGAGCGTGCCCGCAAGAACGATAACATCACCACCAACAGTACCGCTAATGGTTACATCACCGGAAAGGACACGAACATCATCACCAACGTTTGCATTCACACGCACGGCACCGCCAAGCACAACAAGGTCTTGCTTTATGGGTGCGTTCACGGTAACCGTTCCTGCGGTGACGTACGCGTCGCCGTCAATGGTGCCCGAAAGCGTTACGGTGCCACCAGCGCTGTACCAATCACCAACAACAAGTTCTGTGCTACCAAGCGTGATGGTGTCTGCAACACGAACAAGCGGGCTTGCCGCCGCCGTAAGTGGCAGCACGAGCGCTACTGTTCCCATGAGCATGAAAAATCGCATCATAATTTTAAGAGTATGATGCGATTTTGAGAATGTGTCAATATATTGACACTATGTGTTTTATGGTGCGGTGTTTACTTCCTGTATAAGCATGTCGCGCACCGCTTTGCGTTTTGTAGTAGCGGAATCCTCTGCAGGAAGCGCTGCGTGCGTGCTGGTTGGCGCAATAACCTCGGTCGCAAATGAGGCGACGGCAGCGATATTGTCCGTGCGCCCTGTCACACTTCGAGCAAAAAGAAGTCCTGCAAGAAGCGCAATCGTGACCGCAACGATGATGGCGATATGTTTTGAACGAGGAATCATAAGCAATTAGTTAGCACCAATAGTAAGTGAGGTGATGACAATCGGTTCGAGAGGGCGGTTTCCTGCGCTCTGCCCTGTTGTAGGAACAACGGAGATTGCATCGACGATGTCCATGCCTGCAATAACTCGTCCAAATACTGGATGCTTTGACTGAAGTGGCTGCTTATCAAAATCAAGGAAAGCATTGTCGGCGACGTTAATAAAGAACTGGCTACCACCTGAGTTTGGGCCTGAGTTTGCCATCGAGATAGTGCCGCGGGTGTTCGTGAGGAGCTCACCTGCGATGTGTTCGTCAGGAATTGCCCAGCCAGGACCGCCGGTCCCCCAGTACGGCATCTTGCTGTCGTCCTTTGTGAGCGGGTCACCTGACTGAATCATGAAGCCGTCAATGACGCGATGGAATTTGATGCCATCGAAATACTTATCTTCGGCAAGCTTGATAAAATTACCTGTCGTGATAGGCATGGTGTCCTCGAAGAGTTCGATTTTGATAACGCCTTTATTTGTGGTGAGTGTTGCGATACGGTTTTGCATAGGTTGTTTCTTGGATGATTCTTGAGTAATGGTTGCGGTTGCTGACTCGTTCGTGAGAAGTGAGTTTGCAGAAGGAGCTTCCGACACCTTCCCTCTTACGGTAGCAACATAGAGAGCAGCACTAGCAGCGAGCACAATGAGTGCGATAAGGAGAATTTTAGTATTCATGTTA
Organism: Candidatus Kaiserbacteria bacterium RIFCSPLOWO2_12_FULL_50_10; assembly: GCA_001783515.1. Classification (GTDB taxonomy): domain Bacteria; phylum Patescibacteriota; class Minisyncoccia; order Phycocordibacterales; family UBA918; genus HO2-49-34. Next base: position 1,374 of record MFMN01000009.1, read on the forward strand.
TGCGGGAGCGATAGTTATGGTTACCGAGCCACTATAGCCGTTCGCTTCGAGTGGAATTGTATATTCTCCTGCTTGACGAATTGGCGCAGGGAGCGCGACGTACGCCGCATCGAGCTGCCCCACTTCTTTGGAAACAAGCTTGGCGATGTCCTCGGCATGGATTCCTTTGAAGAGGCTGCCTGTTTGGTTTGCGGGAGCACGAAGCGTAAGATGCGCACCGTCAAGTGCCGCGGCGGTTTTGCGAAAAACTTCGTGCGCCTCTTCCTTGCGCGCAATGCGACGTGAGGTGATTTGCTTCGCTTTCGCAATATTGTCGGGCGTTGCAGGGAGCGCCTGCTTGCGCGGAATTAATAAGTTATGCGCGAGGCCATCGGGAACATCCTTAATGTCGTGACGTCGTCCAATGCGCGCAACATCTTGCAATAAAACTACTTTCATAGAGGCAGTATACCCCGATGTGGTAGGAATGGGAATACCCCCAGAAGCCTTCGGGGAAGATTACGCAAAAAGCTTCTGTGCGGCGGCAATAATCGCCTTTTCGCTCATGCCGTAGTGCTCAAGGAGCTCATCCGGTTCGCCTGATTGTCCGAAGGTGTCGTGCACGCCGAGAAATACTATGCGCGTAGGGCGCGCAGCGGCAAGATACTCTGCAACGGCCGAGCCAAGCCCGCCAGCTATTTGATGTTCTTCAACGGTAATGAGCGCGTCGTGCTCTTCTGCAAAAGCGCGCACCGCATCCTCGTCGAGCGGCTTTATGGTTGCGACATGCAGTACTGATGCACCTATCCCCGCGACATTAAGCGTTCGTGCAGCGCGAACTGCATTTGCAACGACGGTGCCCGTCGCGATGATGCCGAGCTTTTTGGTGTGTGCAGTATCTCGCGTGAGAAGCGTCATTGCTTTGCCGATAACAAACGGGGTGTCGTCATTCGTAACAAGAGGTGTTTTCTCTCGCCCGAGACGCATGTATACAGGGCCTTTGTATGCAGCAATAGCTAGTGTCGCCTTGCGCGCCTCTATCGCATCACATGGCGCGACAACTACCATGTTCGGCATAACTCGCATGAGCGCGATGTCCTCGATAGCTTGATGGGTGGCGCCATCAGGGCCGACAGAAATGCCTGCATGCGCACCGATAATTTTTACCGGACGGTCGTTATAGGCAATCGTGGTGCGGATTTGTTCCCAATTTCGCCCTGGCGAAAACATTGCGTATGAAGCGATGAAGGGAATCTTGCCCATTGCCGCCATGCCGCTTGCGACCGTCGCCATATTTTGCTCAGCAACACCAACCTGTACAAAACGATGCGGGTACGCCTCGGCAAATGCCTGCATGCGTGTCGACTCGGTGAGGTCGGCACAGAGCGCAACAACCTGCGGATTCTGCTCACCGAGGTCGTGAAGACCCTCGCCAAAACCATCACGCGTCGGGCGCATGAGCGGTTTCTCTGTGAGAAGGTCAGGGTGTAAATAGTTTGATGGTGTCATAGAGGTTTAATCCAAAGGTAGCATGTCATTGAGTGTGCGCAATTTCCGGAGCGCGACTTCTCCTTGCTTGTCTTTCGGCACAGAAGTCTCTGGCCCCTTCCCTGGCGGGTTACCATGCCAACGGAAATCTCGCTCGAAGACGTCAACGCCTCGTGAAGGGATAGTATGCGCAATAATAATCGAGGGCTGCCCGAAGACCGACTGCGCTTTTGTGATTGCGTCATAAAGCGCATGAAAATTATGGCCATCGACTTCTTGGACATCCCAGTTAAATGCGGCGAATTTTTCGGCGAGCGGTTCGAGCGGCATGACATCTTTGGTGAAGCCATCGATTTGGATACCGTTTCTATCAACGATAGCGATGAGATTATGCAGTTTTTCCTTGCCCGCGAGCATGAGCGCTTCCCAGGTATTTCCTTCTTGGAGTTCCCCGTCGGACAGAAGCGCATAGATAAACTTTGAGGTAAAGGGATTGTCCATACGGTCGGCAATCGCCATACCGATAGCCTGCGAAAGTCCCGAGCCTAGAGGACCAGAGGTTGTTTCGAGCCCCGGGAGCGCACCGCGGTGCGGATGTCCTTGCAGACGCGTGCCAAACTTTCGGAGCGTCAAAAGCTCTTCCTTCGGAAAGAAGCCGCGATGCGCCATGGTGGCATACAGCAGTGGACAAATGTGCCCATTTGAAAGCACGATACGGTCGCGCTCTGCCCAGAAAGGGTTTTGTGGGTCGAGCTTAGCGACTTTGAAAAACAGCAGAGTAAATACGTCTGCCATGTCGAGCGGTCCAGCAGTATGCCCCGAACCAGCCGCAATGAGCGACTCGATAATGCTCTGACGGATTTCATTTGCCGTACGCATAAGCGCGTGCTCTTCGTGATTAGAGAGGTAACCCATAGGGGCAGTATACCGCACCCTCAGAAAAACAATAAGTCACTGCGGAGCAATAGCAACTAATGATATACCTGCGCACCAACTTCACGTAGCACTGATTCAGGGTCGTGGATATATCGAGTAAGGTATTCTGGATGCATGTCGAAAACCTTGCGAAATGAGTCGTGACGATGTTCCTCAATAAAGTGCTCCATGTCTTCATCGTGCGCCATCGCAAGAGCGAGCTGCATGTGCATTTTGATTTCGAGAACATCAGACAATGACTCGTGCGCACCCATAGTCTTATCTATCGCAGCAATCGCTGTTCCTTCGCGAGAAGCGATCCGTTCAACGCTTGCTAGAGATGGTATTCTTTCCATATGGATAACTATACTCCAATGCAGCAAATAACAAAACAAACTCCGCCCATATTCTGGGCGGAGTTTGTGTTGGCACAATAAGAATTCTTTCAAAATTGGATGCAGGTGTGCCTTACAGAAGGTAATTTTGACCGTAGGCGTATTCAACATACGATGGAGGTTGAAATTAGCTTCTGTAAGGTGCAGATGCGCCAATTTTGGAAGAATTACGTAAGTTTTGCGGCGGGAACGAATGTCAGCGCCATCCCCCCCTTGCCTGCACGACCGGTACGGCCGATGCGGTGAACGTAGTCTTCCTGCGTTGCGGGAAGGTCGTAGTTGATAACGTGCGAGACATTGTCAACGTGGATACCACGTGCAGCAACGTCGGTTGCGCAGAGCACGCGAACCTGTCCACTCTTGAATGCCTTGAGTGCACGGTCACGCTGCTGCTGTGACTTGTTGCCGTGAATCGATGTTGCTTTGATGCCAATATCATCGAGTGCGTTTGAAAGACGCTCAACAGAGTGCTTCATTTCGCCGAAGATGATAACGCGCGGGAACTTCTCTTCGTCTTTGAGGAGGTTCACGAGGGTATCAAATTTGTCATGATGTCCGTGTGGTACGACGTCCTGTGCAATAGATGCAGCAGTGTCGCGCTTGACCACAGAAATCGTGACCGGGTTACGGAGGAAATCATTCACGAGACGTTCAACCTCCTTTGACATCGTCGCTGAGAAGAAGAGTGTTTGGTGCTCTGCAGGAATATCTGCGAGGATTTTACGCATATCGTTGATGAATCCCATGTCGAGCATACGGTCTGCTTCGTCGAGCACAACATGCGTGAGACGTTCGGTGTAGATGTGTCCGTGTTCGATAAGGTCGAGGATACGGCCTGGGGTACCGACGATGAACTGGTTACGCTTTGAGAGCGATGAAATCTGACGACGAATCGGCATACCACCGACACACACGGTTGAGAAGACTCCCATACGCGGCGTGAGCTTACGAAGCTCGTCCTGAATCTGCGTTGCGAGCTCACGCGTTGGTGCAAGGATAAGCGTTTGCATTTTCGGATTCTGGAGCGTCTCATTGATGAGCGGGAGCAGGAATGCTGCTGTCTTTCCGGTGCCGGTGTTTGAGAGGCCGATAACGTCCTGTCCCTTCATGATAAGCGGAATGATTTGATCCTGAATCGGTGACGGCTCGGTGTATTTGAGTTCGTCAACGACAATGCTGACAAGCTTTTTGTCGAGACCAAAGTCAGCGAATGCATGGGTAACGACCGCTTTCTCTTCCTTAACTTGGACAGGGTTGCGGTTGATATACTGCGAAACGTCGAAGTAGGTGCGAGCGCGATTGCCGCGCCCTCCGCGTCCGCCGCCAAATGAGGGACGTCCGCCACGGTCACCACCGCGTGAGCCGCGGTCAAAGCCGCCGCGTCCGCCACGATCAAAACGTGGGCGGTCGCCTCCGAATGAAGGTCGGTCGCCGCGAGGTGCGCGATCGCTGCCAAATGATGGACGGTCACCACGTTCAAAACGTGGCTTTGAGCCCTCGTAGCGAGGACGATCCCCAAATGATGGACGGTCTCCGCGAGGAGCGCGATCAGCAAACGATGGGCGATCACCACGAGGTGCGCGGTCACCACCAAATGATGGACGGCTTCCGAATGACGGGCGTCCTGCGCCGCGCTGGAATGACTTTGGGCCACGAGCGCTTCCGCCGACACTGCTAAATGAGCCGCCGACTTTCTTGCCGCCACTAGTAAAGGTTATACGGTCCTTGCGCGACGAGTCGTCACGTGAACCGCGAAATGAAGAATTCATTATTTGTTTTTTGTTTATGAAGCAAAAAGTGTTTTGCTTTGCTTCGGGGTGTAGGAGATAAAATGTGAGAGCTAGTAGCGCGACCGTTGTCGCATTAGCCCCTCTCGAACCCAAAACCCCACACGAGAATTGAGTACAACCTGAGCACCATACCATATATTTTGCATTAAAGCAATATCTCTGCTATATTCCTCCTATGAAAAAGGACACTTCCTGGGAGGTTGCGGCAGACTGGTACAATGAACACCTTAAGAATGAGGACACGTATCATGCAAAAGTGGTACTACCAAATTTGCTTCGCGTACTTGCACTCACGCCTGACGACTACGTACTTGATCTTGCATGTGGACAGGGATATTTTACGCACCACTTTTTAGCGACGACACCGCATGTGACGGCGGTTGACCTCTCGCCTTCTCTTGCAGAAATTGCTGCCAAGGTAAATCCTGAGGCGGACGTGCATGTCGCGCCCGCACAATCGCTCGACTTTGCAGCGGAAGCCTCCTTTGATGTTGTGACCTGCGTGCTTGCGCTTCAGAATATGGAGCAGCTTGAGAAAGTCTTTGCTGAAGTTGCGCGGGTCTTAAAGCCGAACGGACGTTTTGTTTTTGTGCTCAACCACCCGACATTCCGCATCCCGAAAGTTTCTTCATGGGGATTTGAAGGAAACCACGCGCAGTATCGACGCATTGATAAATACCTCTCTGCCTTCAAGGCAAAAATCGACATGCGCCCTGG
>MFMN01000009.1:6689-32167 GCA_001783515.1 Candidatus Kaiserbacteria bacterium RIFCSPLOWO2_12_FULL_50_10
ATTCCCTGCAAGACATCATGAAGTCACTGCGCAAAAGTAACTTTGCGATTACGCGCCTTGAGGAATGGATCTCACACCGCGAGAGCGAAAAGGGTCCACGTGCGGATGCAGAGAATGTATCGCGAAAAGAAATTCCTTTGTTTATGATGATGGAGGTCAAAAAACTTCCATCTGTATAAAGTAAAATCGCCTTACAAGGCGATTTTACTTTGCGTTACATTCCCCGTAGTCGCTTGATACGTTCGTGTGCGGGCGGATGGGTTTGGAAGAGTCCGCTTACTTTTTCGCCGAGTGAACGTTTGTTACCATCTGCAAACGGGTCGCTGATGAAGAGGTGGGCGGTTGCGTGTGACGCCTTGTGCATCGGACGTGCGGCGCCGCTTATCTTTTCAAGGGCGGATGCTAGTCCTTCAGGATAACGTGTGAGAAGTGCTCCCGATGCGTCAGCAAGGTATTCGCGTTTGCGAGAGATCGCAAGATGGATAAGCTGTGCGGCAATTGGCGCGAGAATAATACCAACAATGCCGAGAATGAGAAAAACGGGATTTCGATTTTCATTATTACCGCCGCCGAAGAACGTGGCGCGCATGAGCATGTCCGCAACAATCGAGACGAATCCTGCAAGTACCACCGCAACGGTGGCGACAAGCATGTCACGGTTGCCGATATGCGAGAATTCATGCGCGAGCACACCTTCAAGCTCGGTGCGGTCGAGAAGGTTCAGAATGCCTGATGTCACCGCAACCGCTGCGTGTTCGGGACTGCGACCTGTCGCAAAGGCGTTCGGTGACGCATCGTGTATGACGTAGAGCTTTGGCAGTGGAATACCTGCGGTGATCGCGAGGTTTTCGGCGATGCGGGCTACTTCTCGATGCTGCGGATTATGCGCATCAAGCGGCCTGGCGCCCGTCATTGCGATAACGAGCTTGTCAGAAAGCCAGTAGCTCCCAACGTTCATAACAAGGGCAAACACAACCGCCGCGTAGAGTATGACAGGATTCCCCACGTACCACGCAGCACCGTAGCCGATAGCAATGACCATGAGCAAAAACCCGGTCATTAAGAGCCAGGTTTTGCGAATGTTCTCATCTTGATGTGTGTAGATACTCATAGGTGTTTTGCCTCACACTCTGGATCCCTTCTGGATGACAAAAGTGAGAGGCGTTGTTTTAGACAACTGAATAGTTAAAACAACGTTTATTTAGAAAGAAACTTTCACCACGTCGCGCTCGGTACTCCCTTCAGGAAGCTCAAAGAACGGCTCCTCCTTGAATGAGAATGCAGCACCGATGAGGTTTGCGGGGAATGACTGGAGTGCGATTTTGAGGTCGCGCACATTGCTGTTGTAGAAGCGACGTGCGGCTTGGAGTTTGTTTTCGGTGTCGGAAAGTTCGCGCTGGAGTTCGACGAAGTTTTGGTTTGCTTTGAGGTCAGGATACGCTTCAGCAAGCGCGAAGATTTTACCGAGTGAACTTGAAAGTGCGCCTTCAGCAGCTGCCATTGCAGCGACTCCTTCGGGAGTAATGCCTGCAGCATCGACGTGCACTTTTGATGCTTCGGCGCGTGCGGCGATAACTGCTTCGAGGGTGCTTCGCTCGTGCTGTACATAGCCTTTAACTGCTTCGACAAGGTTTGGGATAAGGTCGTAGCGACGCTTGAGTTGCACGTCGATATCTGCCCACGCTTCTTTGGTACGATGGGTAAACGCGACGAAACGGTTGTAGGTGACAATTGCCCATACAATAACGAGCGCGATAATGATAAGGGTGATATTAAGTGGTGACATATGCATGTATTACTGATACTCCTAAATAGTAGCACGAGATTGCGATATCGCAAGAAGTACGGTAGGCTCGAGGCATGAAAATCCCGAAGTACATTGTGCTTGAAAAGAAGGTTGGCGAGACGCCGCTTTCGTGTGCGGAGACGTATCGCGCACAGCATCCAGAACTCGCCGGGGTGCCGCTTGCGTACGCGGGAAGGCTTGACCCTCTTGCGTCGGGGAAACTCCTTGTGCTTGTTGGTGACGAATGCAAGCAGCAGGAAAAGTATCATGGACTTGATAAAGAATATGTCATAGACGTGGTGCTCGGCGTAGGTTCTGATACGGGCGACGTAATGGGGCGACTCCAGCCAGTAGAGGCGCCAAAAGCCGTGCCGACGGCACTTGCCTTTAGCGAACTCACAGAGAAACTCTCGGGGAAAACCCTCTCGCTTCCCTACCCTGCGTTTTCAGCGAAGACGGTTCAGGGCAAGCCGCTCCATACCTGGGCAGTCGAAGGTAGGCTCCATGAAATTACCATTCCGAAACAAACAGCGCCGCTCTATGCCATGAGTTTTCTTGGTATGCGCACGATACCTGGCTATGCGCTTGCGGAGGTTGCGCTTGCGAAAATGAATACGATTCCACCGGTTACCGATCTTCGTAAAGCGCTCGGAAATGATTTCCGTCGCGGTGATATTCGTGAAGATTGGCATCAATTTGCAAAAGCACATGATGCGACGCCGTTTGTTGTTGCGACGTTCCGCGTTTCTTGCGGCAGCGGCATGTATATGCGCACGCTCGCGAATGAAATTGCAAAACATTTTGGCGCCATCGGACTCTGCCTTGAAATTAACCGCGCAAAAATTGGAAAACTCCGCACATTCCTTGGTTTTAAATTTTTCCAGAACATCTAGACAAAGAAAAACCACGAGCGAACTCGTGGATTTAAAAGAGCGAACCGTCATGTGTTTACTTCCAAGCAACCTGTACGTACTCGCGCGCTGCTTTGACGAGCGCTGCGCCTGCGCTTCCGATTGATGAAACATGGACGAGGGCGCCGGTCGCATCACGCACAAAGCAAACAGTCGCACCAGAACGAGTCTCACACACCTCGAAACGCTGTCGAGCGGCGCCAGTAGGACTCACGAGCTGTGCCCGAAACGAGTACTGCGGCGCAGGTGCGCTTTTCTTCGTAAGAGGCGACTTCTTTTTCTTTGTGCGGTGACTGGCGAGTTCGCTTGTCACCGCATGGAGCAGTTCTTGATACCGTGGATGCGAAGGAGGAACTCCAACTTGTCTTGCAGCACACAAGAATGCATAAGGAACGTAGTGTCCTTGTCGCATGAACGCGCGCACCTGTTCGAGGATATCACCGCCGATTTCGGCAATGACATCCTGGGTAGAATCTTTGACGGCTGTGTTCATGACTTACTCCTAAAAGAAGCTCCTCGCTGTTTGTGCACGAAGAGCTGATACTTAAAAAAGAAAAGGCTCGCAAACAGAAGAGACACAAAAGTAAGACCGTGGACACCGAACACCAAGAGAACTGCAGCGGCCGCGAGAGGAATAAGGGCGCAGAACTGCACGAATCTCGAGGAAAAGAGATCACGTTCCGCAGGCGTCATTATCCTGAGTCGATAAACGTGCATATACAGGACGCCGGCAAGCTCCACAAACTTAATCACAAATTTGGTGTCTGGAACTGGGGTAAAAAAAGTAATGACCAGTGATACAACCTCAACGAAAGCGAAGAGAGTGATGAGCTGCAGCGCCGCGGTGGTTACCGCGCCAGTGAGAACCTCTATATACGTTTTGTTCACAGGGACCTCCTAAAAGGAATGATATGGGAAAGAGCAACCGTGTAAACTATGCCATAAAAATACGTTTACCGCAAGTATTTTGCTTTGTTTGCGGTGTGCTCTTCGAAGGTTGTCGCGTAGTGGAAGGTGCCGTCAGAGCCGGTGAGGTAGAAGAGGTGTTTTGAGGGAATAGGGTTAAGCACGGCATTGATAGCTTCAAGCCCAGGGTTTGCGATTGGTGCGGGTGGTAAGCCTTCATTGCGGTAGGTATTGAAGGGTGACGCAAGTGCGAGGTCGCTTTGGGTAAGCTCTGCGCTTGTTTTGTCGAGGAGATACGCGAGTGTTGCATCGACTTGGAGGCGCATACCTTGCTTGAGACGATTTTGTAAAATACCCGCAACCCTCCGCATGGATTCCTCGTCGTTTGCTTCGCGTTCAAGAATTGAAGCGAGAATAATCACCTCAGCTTCGGTAAAGCTACTTGCCTTGATTGTTTCGCGCAACGGTTCGAGATTAGCTTCATACTGCGCACGCATGTGCACAATAAAGTCTTCCACGGAAACCGTTTCGTCAATGGCGTAGGTGTCGGGAAAAAGATAGCCAATATGCACGTCAAAGGTTTCAGCGGTAACGCCCTCGAGTGCTTCGGGAGTCATAACGCCTTCGAGCGCCGCAAGAATATCTCGCCCGCGCGTCCCTTCGGGTATGGTTACGAGAAGCGGTTCGTGTGTCGGGGTGCTGCTCACCAAGGTCTGCGCAAGCGAGAAAACAGAGCGAACACTTGTGGTATCGATGAGGTAATCACCCGCCTTAATCGCATGACTCTTCCCCGAGAGCGCGAGCGCTGCACGCATGGCGAGTGTCGAACGCACAATGTCGTCAGTCCGAAGTTTTGCTGCAATAGAACGCCCCGTCATGCCAGACGCGACATGTAGTGTGTATTCACCCCGGTCCAGCACGCTCAGCTGTGTAGAGAGGAAATATACCGCCACAAGGAGTACGGCGAGCGCTGCATACTTGTTCTTGATGACAGTGCGTTTAGCGCTCTGCCCGAGACGCGGAAGTTGTTCCCACCGAAGGAGTTGTTGAGGATTCATGTGTTTCTTTGATATATGCTGCGGGAAGCTCGACGTCGCGAAGCGGTGAGCTGTCGTATTCGCGCAGTATAGCACGGAGTTCTTCAAATGGCGGCACGTCGCGCGGCTGCATGTCGATACGTACGAATTGTCGCGCATGCGGTGCGACAGTGGTTATGTATGCACTTTGCTCGGGGCTTGTTGGCTCTGCTTCGAGCGAAGTAACCTCTCCAATGCGTGACGAAGTAATGCCAGGAAGCACGACGCGCGAACCAACCTCAAGCGTGATGTCCTGCGGAATACGCACGCGAAGTACGCCACCGCCCATACCTTCTGCGGAGGCAAAAAGCCTGACACTCGGCACATACACCGTTGTGCGAGCACTTGGTGAAGAGAAAAGCTGCACAATAGCGCGGTCAGCATACACGGTACGAATACGGCCGAGCGCACGACCCTCTTCGTCATACGTGTACATTCCTTCCGCGATACCCTCATCGCTGCCACGATCAATGACGAGGAGGTCATACGGCACAAAGGGAGGCGCGGCAAGAACGCCCGCAAGAAGACTTTGCGATTCACTCGCTGCTAATTTGCGGAGAAGCGCATTCTCACGTTGCATTTCTGTATATTGTGCTCGCTCTGCTTCTGCTCTCTTCACTATTTCTTGGAGTGCATCACGCTCTGCGCGCAGTGTATTCCTGTCTCGAAAATAGGTTGGGAGCGCATGACTCGATGTTTCGTACCAGGCGCCAAGAGAGCTCAGTGGCGTTGTCGCTTGGATAAGTACCCAGGAAAGCGCGCGCGGATACACAAACCAGAGCACAAGCGTGGCGCCAAGCACCCACAGCAAAACCGTCGCCGTGCGGCTACGGGCGCGGGCGCCTGTGGCACCATCACGAATTCGAAAGTTCGCCTTCTTTTTCCACCAAAAGTTCCGCATAGAAATCTAAATCCTCAAGGACCATACCGTTGCCACGGATAACCGCGCGCAAAGGGTCAGTGACCACAATCACCGGAACGCCAAGAGCGGCTTCTAGTAATGGCGCAATACCCGCAATGAGCGCGCCGCCGCCCGAAAGGAAGATGCCGCGCTGCATAATGTCTGAGATAATTTCGGGCGGTGTTTTTTCGAGGACGCCGCGTGTTGTCTCTGCGATCGTGTGCACATGTGATTCGATTGCGTCGCGTACATCGTGTGAGGTAAGGAGTACTTCTCGCGGGAGACCTGTTACCATGTCGCGTCCGCGAACGGTCGTTTCGCGCTGCTCGGGATTTTCGTGAATATTTGCAAGCGCTAGTTTGACGTCTTCAGCCGTCTTCTCACCTACGAGCACCTTGAACTGGTCGCGCACATAGTTGATGATAGACTGATTTAAGTGATCACCAGCAACACGAATATTGCATGAGTGCACAATACCGTTTGAAGAAATCACCGCAATGTCGGTGGTGCCGCCACCAATATCGACAACCATGTTGCCACGAGCCTCGTGGACCGGAAGTTTTGCACCGATTGCGGCAGCAACTGGTTCTTCAATAAGGAACACTTCGCGTGCGCCAGCATTACGAATAGCGTCGCGTACTGCGCGCATTTCGACGTTCGTGACGCCCGATGGCACACCGCACAAGACGCGCGGCGGAATAAGCATACGTGTCTCCTTGCGAACTTTGCTGATGAAATACGCAATCATTTGTTCAGTGATTTCAAAGTCTGAAATCACACCTTCCACAAGCGGGCGAATCACTTCAATATGCTGCGGTGTGCGTCCATGCATAAGCTTGGCATCCTTTCCGACAGCAACAAGCTGCCCTGTTTTGCGATTAATCGCGACAATGGTTGGTTCAAACAAAACAATACCGCGCCCACGCACATACACGAGCGTGTTCGCTGTACCCAAGTCAATAGCGATGTCGGTCGACATCGAAGCGAGGAATTTTTTATACGAGGTAATAATTTTTTTGAACATGACGATTATTCGGGAATTGCGTCAAAGTCACGATACAATTCCTCTTCGCTGAGTGACCGAACGTCACCTGTTTTTCGCGTGACGATTTCAAAGACGCCTGCTTCCATTGTTTTTCGCGAGACAATGATGCGATACGGGATACCCATAAGGTCGCTTTCGGCAAACTTTTCGCCGGGGCGCGCATCGCGGTCGTCGTACAGCACTTCGATACCGTTGTCTTTGAGCGCTTCATACACCCCGTCTGCGTATTCGCGCACGGCTGCATCTTCGAGATTGAGCCCCACGAGATGCGCCTTGAACGGCGCGACGGCTTCTGGCCACACGATTCCCTTGGAGTCAGCGAATTTCTCAACCATGACACCCATAAGACGTGCCGGCCCAATACCATATGACCCCATGAAAACTGGCACTTTCTCGCCGTCTTCATTCGTAATCATAAGCCCGAGCGCCTCTGAAAAGCGCGTACCGAGCGTGAAGATGTTCCCCACTTCAGACGCAGGAAGTGCTTCGAGGTCACCTTCTTGGACGTTCAAATCCGCACGAACCTCATCGTTATTCACCTCTTGGTTAATGGCAAGCTTACGAGCTTTATTGATATACACGACGTCCTCACCAGCATCCGTAATTGTTTGAAATTCATGCGAATACTTCGAGAACACGCCGCCCGAGGCGAATGTCTGGTAAGTATCTTCGCCAATGCCAAGACGATTGAAAATCCGATGATACGCATCAGCGACCTGCTGGTAGATTTTCTGATGCTCATCTTCGTTCTTTGCGAATGAATAGAGGTCTTTCATGATGAACTCGCGCGTGCGCATAATGCCGCTTTTTGCGCGTGTTTCGTTGCGGAATTTTGTTTGGAACTGATACACAAGTTTCGGCGTGTCCTTATGCGAAAGAAGATGCTCGCGCATCATACGTGTCATCGGTTCTTCGTGCGTAAAGCCAAGGCCGATTTCTGTGTCGTTCTTGAGTTTTGTCTTAAACCAAACGTCAACCGCCTCGTCATCAAAACGCCCCGTCGCCTCCCAAACAGACGGGTCCTGAAGACCAGTGAGAGTTACTTCTTGTCCGCCAATGCCGTCCATTTCTTCTCGAATAATGCCAATAATCTTGTTCAAGGTTTTGAGGCCGAGCGGCAAAAAAGAGTACGCACCCGCCATTTCCTTGTGCACAAATCCTGCACGAATAAGAAGCTGAGCATTTTTAGAAACCTCATCCGCCGGCGCATCGTGGCGCGTACGAGTAAACAAACGTGATTGTCGCATATGCAGCGACTATACCACACTCATGAGAGTGGCAAAAGTATAGACACGGGGCGCTACCTGTGGTCTTCCCGTGCCACAGCGAGCGCGTGACGACTTGCGGTTTGGATATGTGCGTACCTATCGCGTTCGAGTTTTATGCCGCCGAAGTGGCGTGTAACGACAACGACCGCATTTGTTATGTCTGCTTTTTGCATCTCTCGGAGAATCACCTTCCCTGCCCCTGTCTCGCCGTCGTCATTACTGAATTCATACCGCACGCCGTTACGCACCACAATCATCGCCCACGAGTTGTGGTCTGCCACACTGAAATACTCGTCTTCTTTTAGTTTCGTAAGCACTCTGAGAAGATCCTCCTTCCCCGCAGCATACGCAATAGTTGCCGCATATCGCGAACCACGATCTTCAAAAATATCCTTCTCACTGAAAAAATAGCCTTCCCGAACATCAAACGAACTCGCGAACCCGATTTTCATGCCGTAAGTATACATGAAAATCTTTCTGCATATTGTTGCGTTTTATTTGTGAATATGTATAATGTCGGCACCCTCATTTGCGGGTGTAAGAGAATCTTTCTCTCACTGCATTCGGAACCGATGAGTAAATGCCCTAACGGGACATTTCCCCATCGTTCCTCATTTGCGGGTGTAGCTCAGCTGGTTAGAGCGTCCGCCTGTCACGCGGAAGGTCGTGGGTTCGAACCCCATCACTCGCGCATTGTGTCAAAAACTGCATCGGGCAGTTTTTTGTTGTGTTTGCTGGCGCAAACATGGACAGATAGGACTACGCCGTCAGATTAAATCTGACGGACAAATAGAAAACATGCGAGCGTAGTGCTCGCATGTTTTTTTGGTGCGCCGAGTTGGATTTGAACCAACTGAAAGGGCCGCCGCTGAAGCGGTCCGGGCGGCCCAGCTGTCTAGGGATGCCGACCTCCGTCGGCGCTAGTTTACTATGTTTGCTAGCGCAAACATGGACAGATAGGACGAGTCCTGTCAGATTAAATCTGACGGACAAATAGAAAACATGCGAGCTCCGTGCTCGCATGTTTTGTTAGTGCGCCGAGTTGGATTTGAACCAACGTAGGACGTAGTCCGTCAGATTTACAGTCTGATGCATTTGACCGCTCTGCCATCGACGCATTTTTGATGTGTGCGGTACCTTTCGGTTTCGACATTATACACAGCAAACGCTAAAACTCAAGCAGACGAGCCGTCAGATCAGAAATTAAATGCAACATGACAAGGAGGATTCTCTATTACAGAACGACAAAAGAACACTCATGAGTACCGTTTTGACTCTGGATCCTTCCAGGATGACAAACGTTACGTGTAATACTCTAGAGAAACAGGTACTTAAATCCACGCAGATTTAACCACTCAGTAATCAAAAGCAATACATTTTACTTTTGTCATCCTGGAAGGATCCAGAGCTAGAGCAGTAAACGCTATTCCCGCGCAATAAGATAATGCTTTACCACTTCTACGAGATACACATTGAACGCAACCCATAGGGCAGCCCCGAGCACCCACGGAAGCGGCAATGAGACGGTGTTGAATACGGCTTGCAGCGGAGGAAGGTATACCGTAAGGCCGAGCATCGCAAAGCCAAGAAGCACGCCGACATTGAGAACATGATTTGAAAACAACGCATACGAACCAAGTGGCTTATGGATATTGCGTATTGAGTACGCAAGGGCAAGCGTGTAGGTTGAGAAGCAAAGGAACATAAAGCTGTTGATTGTTGCCGTTTCGAACTGCGCTGACTTCACGAGAAGTGTATACATGAAGAGAAGCGCGATAGAGGTCAACATACCAAAGCCGAACGTGAGTACAATCACATCTTTACTCAGTACGGCGTGCCCCCGAAGAGCACGAGGCGTCGCCCGCTCTTTATCAAATGCATAGGCAACTGCAGGAATACTTCCCGTCACGAAATTCACCCAAATAATCTGAAGTGCCGTGAGCGGCAGCTGCATACCCAAGAGCATCGCGCCGGCAATAAGGACGAGTTCGTCAAAGTTATTCGACATAAGATACATAAATATCTTTCGAATATTTGCAAGAATAAGCTTCCCTTCATCAATGGCCGCTTTGACGGTGTGAAAATCGTCGCGCAAAAGCACAAGGTCGGCAACACCTTTGGCAACGTCGGTACCAGAACCAATCGCGACGCCAACGTCGGCACGCTTAATAGACGGCGCGTCGTTCACGCCATCGCCAAGCATGGCAACAACTTCTCCGCGCGCCTGTAATGCCGTAATAACACGATATTTGTCGTCGGGTGTCATGCGGGCTAAAACCTGCGCATGCGCGAGCGCATCACTGAGCTCTGCATCATGCATTCGCGCCACGTCGCTGCCGACAAGCACGTGCGCAGGCTCAGTTGCCCACCCTAACTGCTTTGCAATTGCATGCGCGGTCCCCGGCAAATCGCCCGTTGCCATGATGACACGAACACCTGTTGCCGTAATCTCTTGAATCGCTGCGCCGACACCCTTGCGAAGTGGATCATAAAACACAAGAAGTCCCGCAAAGGTAAAACCATCGTAGGCAGCATACTCTCGAGAACTTCCTTCCGGTCGCCGTACTGCTAGACCAATAATGCGCTTCCCTTCGTAGGTAAGCTCCTCGATACGCTTGTGTGCCAGAGCGCGTTCGTGCGCAGGCATGTCACTTCGTGCAAGCAAAATATCAGGCGCACCGAGTGCAACCTCAAGCATTCCTGTAGGTATACCCGCAAGACTGCCGTGCGGAGACACCTCCGTACGAGCGACCGAAAACTTATCGCGAGCATTAAAAAGTTTGAGAGGGTCCACGGCGAGAAGCATGTGCGGTATATGCCTCAGACCAACCTTTGCTGCAGCGCGAACAATACCTGCTTCAAGCGGCCGCCCCGTAACTACCCACGATGCTGCAGACGCCTCAGGATTTTCGATAAGGGAAGAAACATTACTGAGCCCTAATACAATGAGTGCCTGTTTCTCCGCGTGTGATGCTGCCTGTGGCGTATGCCCGGCAAGAAGTCCGAGAGACGTATACGCATCAACAAGCTCCATGCGCCCTTCGGTGAGCGTGCCTGTTTTATCGGTAATAATAACTGTCGCAGAACCGAGAGTTTCCGCAGCTAAGAGTGAGCGCACAATTCCCTTTCGTTTTGCAATACGTTCAACCCCAACCGCAAGCACCGCGGTAACGCCCGGCGAAAGCGCCTCCGGTATTGCACTCACGGCAATCGCTACCGCAATAAGAAATATCTCAAGCGGCGGAAGTCCGCGCATAATGCCGATACCGTAGACAAGCACCACCAGCACAATAGTAATCACCGTGACATACCACCCAATCTGTGCCATCGCGCGCTGAAGCGGAGTTTTTTCTTCGCCTGAGGTCATCACGCTTCGTGCGATTGCGCCAAACTCGGTGTGCATTCCTGTCGCAACAACAATGGCCCGCACCGCACCATCGCTTACAAACGTGCCGCCGTACAGCATATTGGTACGCTCAGAAAGCGTTGCGGATTCTGCGCACATTCCTGCCTGTTTTCCGACAGGGAGCGACTCGCCCGTGAGTATCGATTCATCGAGCATTGACTCCCGTTCGTCAATGATACGCGCATCCGCAGGCACACGTTCGCCTGCACGCAGCACGATAAGGTCGCCAACGACAACTTCGCGCGCGTCTATTTCTCGATCGGTGCCACCACGAACAACACGTACGCGCGTTTGCAAGTACGAAGCAAGCGCGTGTGTTGCACGATCTGCCTTATACTCTTGATAGAAACTAAGCACCACCGCAGTGCCGAGCGCGAGCGCTATAACCGTCGCGTCGAGATAATGCTGCAGTGCGATGGTGACCGCTGCGGCTATAAGAAGAATAAACGCAAGTGGATTAAAAAATTGTCGCACAAAGAGAGTGATTGACGAACGAGTCGTCACTTGACTGAGCACATTCGCGCCTTGCTCGAGATATCGCTGCGATGCACCATCTTCCTCGAGTCCACGTTCTTTACTTGTCTTCGCCTCACGCACAACCTCATCGATTGTTTTTGTCCACGCACGCGTAACGAGCAGAAGTTGTTCTTTCATACACACATCGTATCACGGGACATGTGATACACTCTGTGTATGAAAAACAGAATGTATGTGTATGCAGCGTTCGGCGCATCACTCCTTATCTTCGGGAGTTTTCTGCTTGCGTATATGGCACGCACATTGCCGCCACGAACAGTACCGGAGGGCGCAGCAACAGAAACACCTCTCCCTGAACCAAAAACGCCAAGCGATATTCCCACCAGCGTCACGATTGATGACGAAACTCCCGCAACAACGACGCCGGTAGCTGGCGCATGTGTCACCGGCGGTTGTTCTGGAGAAATCTGTGGTGAAGCGAGTGAGGTATCTGGCATGGTCAGCACCTGCATCTATCGCGCCGAATACGCCTGCTTCAAATACTCTCGCTGCGAACGCCAAATGAACGGCACCTGCGGCTGGACGTTAGCACCTGCCTACACGCAGTGTCGCGCAAATCCGCCCGCGTTAGAGTAGTTTTGCGCACAAATCATCTACATGACAAACAAACGCGGAGACTGGCTCTCACGCGTTTTTTATGGTATGGTGCTGAGCATTACAGAGTGCGTCAAGGTTTGCGCATTTTTTAGCAGTTTAATTCTCACAAGCATATGGCAATACAGAAACGCCCACCAATCATCGTCGTTATGGGTCATATTGACCACGGCAAATCAACACTTCTCGACACCATTCTCCGATCGAATGTTGTTGCGACTGAAGCGGGCGGCATCACCCAGCACCTTTCGGCGTATACGGTTGTGCATGCGTCTGTCGAGCATGGGGAGCGCTCGCTAACCTTCCTTGATACGCCTGGCCACGCATCCTTCCAAAAGATGCGTCTTCGTGGTGCTGATGTTGCCGATATCGCCGTACTTATCGTGTCCGCAGAAGACGCCGTCATGCCGCAAACACTCGAGGCACTCGCCGCAATTAAGGAAGCAAAGATTCCCTACATCGTCGCTATCAACAAAATTGACAAGCCAAATGCCGATCTCGTTCGCACCCAGTCATCACTCATTGAGAACGAAATCTTCATCGAAGGCATGGGCGGCGACATTCCCTGGGTAGCTATTTCTGCCAAGCAAGGTACAGGAATTCCAGAACTCCTCGACACACTCATCCTCACTGCCGAACTCGCTGAAATTGAAGGCGACCCAAGCGCACCTGCAGTCGGCACGGTTATCGAAGGACAGCTCGACAAGAAGCGCGGTATCGCCGCAACCATTATCATCAAGAACGGCACCATCAAGGCGGGCTCATTCGTTGTTGCTGAACATGCGCTCGCTCCCGTACGTATCATGGAGAACGCCAACGGCAAACAAGTTAAGGAAGCGGGGCTCTCAGAACCTGTCGAAATCATCGGCTGGAGCGAGATTCCGCGCGCAGGCGCTGAGTTTGTTGTGGTAGCAACCAAGAAGGAGGCAGAGGCACTTGTTTTTGATTTCAAGGAGGCAAAGATTCGTAATGCGACACCAACTCGCTACAAAATGCAGACAATACCGCTTATCCCGATTGTCATCAAAGCCGACACGCTCGGCTCTATCGAAGCTATCACCACAGAAATTGAGAAGCTTAAAAACGACCGCGTCGACATTAAAATTGTCTCTGCAACCATCGGCGACATTGGCCAGAGCGACATTCAAAACGCGAACGCAACCTCAAATGCTATTGTTGTCGGCTTCCATAATAAAATAGAACGCGCTGCAACAGAGCTTGCCGAACGCCTCAATGTTGCAACACAAACCTTCGCGATTATTTACGACCTCGCCGACTGGCTCAAAACCATGATTGACGCCCGCCTTCCCCGCAAAGAAGAAGAAGTTCCGACAGGCAAAATCAAAATCCTTCGTCACTTCAGCGCACAGAAAAACGTACATGTTATGGGCGGCAAAGTCCTCGATGGCACCATTGCACTCAAACAGCGCGTGCACATCATGCGTCATGACATTAAGCTTGGCTCGGGGGTTGTCGAGAACCTTCAACAGAGTAAGTCGAACGTCGAACGTGTCGAAAGCGGCGAGTTCGGTATGCAGATTGCCACAAAGGTTGATGTGAGCGAAGGCGATGTGCTTGTGCCGTTTACTCTTGTTGTCTCATAGTTCTATGACCCCTCAGAAACCCTATGCGCGCCAGACGCGCGTCACCGCAAACTTGCAGCCAGCCGTCGCGGAATTCGTTCGCCTTGAAGCAAATACGGATCCACTTATTACGATTACAAACGTCTCCATTGCGCCCAACTACCGCAAGATGACCGTGTTCTTCACGACCATACCGGAAAACCGCGAGCAGGATGCGCTCATTTTCCTCAAACGAAAAGCAACCGACCTCCGCACCCACTTGAAGCGCACCATGCGTCTCAAAATAATCCCGCACGTAGAATTCGAAGTAGACTTCCACGAACGTCACCGTCAACATGTTGAAGAAATTCTTCATGAAGATGAGACAGAACATGCATAAAAAATATCCGCACATGCGGATATTGTTTTATATTGTGGGCATGACTGGACTCGAACCAGCACAGATTGCTCTACTGCGTCCTAAGCGCAGCGCGTCTACCATTTCGCCACACGCCCGTGTGTGCCACTCTTATACCATAAACATACGCATCACCGCAAGCATAAAGTAGAGCAAGGTAGACAAGCGGCGCGTCTATCTTGCGTGTTGCCGCTAGGCAACACAATAAAAAAGCGCCGACGGAGGTCGGCTCTCTACAAGTCTGGGCGCCCGGTCCACGAAGTGGCGCCCATGCCATTTCGCCACACGCCCGTGGTGCCAACACTTATACCATAGACGCAGGTATCTCCGCAAGCACCTCCAGCAAACAGGCTATCTGCCTGCCATGAGCAGAAAAAATTTTGCAACGTGTGTTACACTATGCATATACTAATAATTAAATTTCGATATGGCAAAAGGAATGGATAAAAAGAAAGAGGTCAAAAAACCGAAGAAAGACAAGAAAGATAAATAGCTCGGCAGGTATTGACACCGTCGATATAAAATGTCACTATACAAACCGTGGTATTTCCCACGGTTTGCCCTTTTTTCTGGAGGTTCTATGAATCCTTTTCGTGACTTGTCGCAGTCAGTCGGCTGCCTTGCGTATGCCGAGGCCGGCAACGGCACGGACGTCCATGTGCATGTCTCGCTCGGCCCGATGAAGATCTCCGCTCTGCGTGAACTTGCCGCAACGGGCGCTGTCTTGCTCGAAGCGGACGGCGACACTCGCAAAGTCCAGTTCACCGGCAAAACTTCGAGCCGTAAGCTCGCGAAGTTCTCGGCAGCTGCCACCCGAATCGGCTATCCGCTGATTCGCTCCAAGCTCTCGCCCGAGAGCTTCGAGCGGCTGCACTAAGCCACCACACGCACTCCTTGTGCGACGCCTTGTTCCCTGTGACAAGGCGTTTTTTATTGGTACACAGAGCGAGGCATGCTAATATTACCGGTATGGAAAAAGAATCATCTGACGCACTTGTTGCGCGCGTACAACTTCTTGAAGAACGCCTCAGCGCTTCTCATGAAGGCTGGCTTACCGATAAAAACATTCTCAAACGATCGTTTGCAATCATGGGGCACCTGATGCTCGCAAATATTATTATCTACTTCGTTATTCTACTCCTAGTCGGTCTTCTCTTTGGTCTCGGGTTTGGACTTGGCGCAGGGATGCAATAAGCA
Organism: Candidatus Kaiserbacteria bacterium RIFCSPLOWO2_12_FULL_50_10; assembly: GCA_001783515.1. GTDB lineage: Bacteria > Patescibacteriota > Minisyncoccia > Phycocordibacterales > UBA918 > HO2-49-34. Next base: position 22,297 of record MFMN01000009.1, read on the forward strand.
ACAAAAACGACATGCTCAGCGTGTCGTTTTTCGTTCCTGCAAGGCAATGAGTGCTAGCTTCTCTTCTCGTGTCATTCGCTTGATGAGCGCCTCGCACCTACTTGCCGCTCCACGGTCAGCCACCTCTTCTTGATACACCATAGCCACGACTCCTTTTGCGCGCGTGTAGTGGCTCCCAATTCCTTTCTGATGCTCCGCAAAACGCCTCGCTACATCGGTGGTAATCCCGGTATAGAGCGTGCCGTCGCCGCACTTGAGTAGGTAGACAAAATACGGAGTCTTATTCATGTACCCGCCATCGTACCGAGAAACAAGGGTTTTGTCTACGCGCACCACCTTTCGAAATAAGCACAAAAAGCGCTTGACATCCTGCGGAGTTCTGCTATGCTTTGTGAGTTAGTTCGTTCCCTGCCTCTTTCCTCAACCCCAGCAACTGAAAGGAAACGCCATGCACCACGATCCCCCGTACCGCTCGCAAGCGTACCACAAGCCCCGCGCCAACCCCGCCACCTGACCCGGCCGGTGGCCTGGCTGCGTAAAAGATCCTCGCAGCCGGCCCACATGGCCTGAAAGGAAAAACCATGCACGTTTGGAAAGTCCGACACTACTAGCTGGCCTAGCCAGCACAACCCCACGCCCCGCTGTCATGCCGGGGCGTTTTTCTTTATATTTCTACGCAAGAAACATCTATCATATTTCGCCTCGCTGACGTATACTAGTCAAAACATGCTGCGCACTCTTGCTACTTTACTGCTTCTTCTTCCCCTCACCGTGCTCGCTTCGGGGACGGCGGGATTTCTTGACCGTCCTATTTGGCACACGCCAGAGTCATACTTTGCGGGCGATGCGGTACGTATTTATGCCGCCATTATGAACACATCGAATGCGGACGTCTCGGGAACACTGAACTTCCTTGTCAACGAGAAAGTTATTGGACGCAGAACATTCAGCCTGCAAGCAAACGAAGTGGAAGCCGTCTGGTACGACTGGAAAGCTACGAGCGGCTCCCATAGTTTTAGTGCGACTATTTCAGACACCTCCTTTTCCGCACAGGGTTCCTCCACCGTTTCCGCACCCCATGTCGTCACCGCTTCGCCCGTTATTGTTGCAACAACTTCCGTAGCAAAAACTGAAGCTCTGCAAGAAGCCTCCTCCACACCGCCAGCACTTTCACTCGGCGAGACAATCGACACCGCAGCAAAAGATGCGCAAACAGCACTCGAAGGTGTGCGTGCGACGCTTGACGACGTCATTGAGAAACAGCGCGGCAAGGTCGCGGGAACTTCAACAATTGCCGAGGACGCTTCATTTATCGAGAGCAGTATCAGTGCAGCACAAGATGCGGCAACGCCGCCGGCCGTAACGGAAGCAAAAGGATTTCTTGCAACTGCCTGGCTTTTTCTACTCACATTCTTCCGCAGTATCATCACGCTCGCCATCGGCATTCTGGGCAGCCCATTCTGGACAGCCGTTATACTTGTTGTCGCTTTTATGCTTATTATGAAACTTTTCGAGAAGGTATTCAGAATGTTCGGCAAAAAAACAGACTAAAACATGCGCCATGAGCGCATGTTTTTAAATGAGGCGAATTGCGCCGAGGAGCACAACGTTATCGCCATGACGTGTCGGAATAATCATAGGCGAAGCATCAGCGCCGAGGAGCCTGTGTACTGATTGTATGGTGTCGGGAATGGATATTCTTGGATTACCAAGAATCATCGCCCCACCGAGTACCACAACTTCTGCATGCTGTTCCTTCGCCAGCTTTGCAATGCCATGAGCAAGATAATCCGCAGCATGACGCCAGAACGCGTGGTCATCGGGGATTTCATATGGCTCTTTCCCGTGCCGCTTTTTCACCGCGCCGCCAGAAATCGTTGCGCCAAGTGCGTCGAGCATGTCGTGAGACTCTATGGTGTTTTCGGGTGTCGCCACCGAAACACCCGCACCGACGTTGAAGTACATACTTGGCACCGCATGCGTGTCGGCACGAGCTGCACACACCGTCGCAGGAGCGAGCGTTACCGGCACTTTGAATTCTTGTTCTAGCAAATACGAAAGCGGTTTCCCCACCCAATTCAAAAGCACAGTGTCGCGCTCTATGCGCATACCGTCAGCAGCAAGAACCCCGCGAACACCGACCACAATTGCATCGATAACTCCACCATGTGCTGCTTGCCGCACTAAATCCTTTATCAGCGAAAATCCTGCGGTAAAATCGCGCGGCGTGGTGCGCCGCAGTGGCACAGAGAGCGTCTCTGCTTCATATGAGGCAACCTTGAGCGTTGCGCCGCCTATGTCGATGGCAATAATCATAGATCTTGTGATTCGTTGTAGATGCCTTTCTGGGCAAGCCCGTTCATGCGTGCGCGATGCACGAGCACGTTTTGTGCGTCTTCGGCATGCTCTTCTTTTCCTGCCCACGCCTTCAGCATTGGTTCTTCAAGCGCGCGCGAGTATGAGGTTGAAATACGCCACGGCTCTTTCCCCAGCTTCGCGATAGCCTGCATGTTGCGGGTTGCCTGCTTTGCTTCTTGTCCGCCAGAGAGAAAGACAACACCTCCCAGGGAGTGCGGCACCGCAATATGCAGGGTGCGCATTGTTGCATCGGCAACATCCTCTGGCGAGGACATTTCTGCGCTTTTTCCGGCAAGTACCATTGAGGTTTTGAGAATGCATCCACGCAGGTCGACACGATATCGCTCAAGAAGGTCGCCAGTCCATGCAAGCACTTTCTCGGTAACCTCCTGCGCCTCTTCAAGCGAATGCTCGCCTTCGTAAAGCACCTCAGGCTCAACAATTGGCACAAGGCCGGCTGCCTGCGACATTGCGGCGTACCGTGCAAGCATAGTTGCATTCATAAGAATAACTTCGTCGCTTGGTTTTGGCACCACCGTAAACGCTGCGCGCCACTTGGTAAAGCGCGCACCGAGATCATAGTAATCCTTAAGGCGAGCCGTAAGACCATCGAGCCCCTCGGTAACCGTTTCTCCTTGAAACTTTTCTACCGGCACCGTACCTCTATCGACTTTGATGCCCGGGATAATACCGCGCGCAGCAATAAGGTCGGCAAAAGGGAGCCCCATCGAGGTAGTATCTCGAATGGTCGAATCGAACAAAATCACTCCCGAAATTGAGTCCTCAAGTGCTGGCGCGGTGAGCATGAGTTCACGAAATGCCCGACGATTTTCTAAAGTATTGAGAAGGCCAGCAATCGAGAGGCGTTTCCCTGCGGTAGCATCGCTCTCATCGGCGGCAAGGATACCCTTCCCCTCCTGCATAAGTGCATCAACAGTATCATAAAGGTTGCGGTCCGTTTCCATGCCCGGAGTATACCACGACACCGCAAAATCATGACAACACAAAACGCCTTGCGGCGTTCGGTGTGTATTAGTTTTGCTCACTTCCTTCTGCTTCCGGCTTTGGTTCCTCAGCTTTTTGATCTGGCTGTTTTGCCATTTCTTCACCGATTTTACCGAGCTTGTCGCTCACGTCTGCCATTGCTGCTTCGATAGCTGCTTTATCATCAGTGCCTTTCTTTTCATTGAGAACACGAACGGCATCTTCGACGGCTTGCTTCACTTCTGCGGGCACCTTGTCGCCATAGTCCTTGAGGGACTTCTCGGCCTGATGCACGAGCTGCTCTGCATGGTTGCGAACTTCAATGAGCTCCTTACGCTTTGCATCTTCGTCGGCATGTGCGTCGGCATCTGCCTTCATGCGTTCAATGTCTTCTGCAGTAAGTCCCGATGACGCTTCGATTTTAATTGTCTGTTCCTTCCCGGTCGTCTTCTCTTTTGCAGTAACCGAGAGCACACCGTTTGAGTCAACATCGAGTCGCACTTCAACTTGTGGCATACCGCGCGGTGCTGGTGGAATACCATCGAGGATAAAGCGCCCGAGCGACTTGTTGTCTGCCGCCATGGCACGCTCTCCCTGCACGATGTGTACTTCTACCGATGACTGGTTGTCAGCTGCGGTTGAGAATGTCTGCTCTGCCTTTGTTGGAATATGCGTGTTCTTTTCGATGAGCTTTGTCGCGACACCGCCGAGGGTCTCAATTGAGATTGAAAGCGGGATAACGTCAACGAGGGTAATGTCGTGGACGTCGCCTTTGAGCACGCCGCCTTGAATTGCAGCACCAACCGCAACCACTTCATCCGGATTGATTGAATTGTTTGGCTCCTTGCCGAAGTATGCTTTGACGGCTGCCTGGATTGCCGGCATACGTGTCTGACCACCAACCATGATGATTTCGTCGATGTCTTCCTTCTTGAAGGGCGATGCTTCGATAGCACGCTTCGTAATTTCGATTGCACGGTCGATGTATTCGCGAGCGATTTCTTCGAGCTTTGCGCGAGTAATCTTCACAAGCATATGCTTTGGACCTTCTGCGCCTGAGGTAATGAACGGGATATTGATTTCAGTTTCAAGGCTTGTTGAGAGTTCAAGCTTCGCCTTTTCTGCAGCTTCGTCGAGACGCTGGAGTGCAAGCTTGTCGCCGGAGAGACTTACACCCTCCGACTTCATAAACTCGTCAATAAGGAACTTCACAATCTGCTGGTCGATGTCGCGGCCACCCATGTGCGCGTCGCCGTCGGTTGAACGGACCTCGATAATATCGTCACCCACTTCAAGCACGGATACGTCGAACGTACCGCCGCCGAAGTCGAAGACAGCGATTTTTTCATCTTTCTTTGAGTTGAAGCCATATGCAAGCGCTGCGGCTGTTGGTTCGTTGATGATACGCTTCACGTCGAGGCCTGCAATCTTGCCGGCGTCTTGTGTTGCCTTGCGCTGTGCGTCGTTGAAGTATGCCGGCACCGTAATAACTGCTTCGGTCACCGCTTCGCCGAGCTTTGCTTCTGCGTCTGCCTTAAGCTTTGCGAGGATCATTGCGGAGATTTCTTCAGGGCGCATGTCCTTCTCGCCAAGGTGAATAAGCGCACCGCCAGTTTCGCCTTTCTTGACCGCATACGGCACGACTTTCATATCATCCTGCACGGCCTTTTCGTCGAAGTTGTGACCCATGAAGCGCTTCACACCATAGATGGTGTTTTCAGGATTGGTGACCGCTTGACGCTTTGCGATCTGCCCCACGAGGCGTTCCTTTGTCTTTGAAATAGCAACGATTGACGGCGTGGTGCGGTTACCTTCCGCGTTTTCAAGAATAGTTGGCACGCCACCAGAAATCACTGCGACTGCAGAGTTGGTGGTTCCAAGATCGATTCCGATGATTTTTGACATATTATATTTAAATTTAATGCTTAATTACTTACGATGACCTTCGCTGGTCGAATAATATATTCTTTCCGTTTGTATCCTTTTTGCAGTACCGCAAGGACCGTGTCGAAGGCTGCTCCCTCGCGTGATTCTTGCATCACTGCTTCGTGCTCGTTCGGGTTGAAAGGAATGTTTACGGTGTCGATAACCTCAACGCCGTTTGCAGTAAGGAGCCCTTGTAGCTGCGCCCGAATACCTTCGATGCCTTTTTTCCACTGCGCGTCTGCTGCGTCCCATGCGGCACCGGTGAGCGCCATATCGAAGCTGTCGGCAAGCGGCAACAAATCTTCCATGACTCGTTCGACTGCGCGATCGCGCTCACGCTTTGCCTGCTCGTCCTGCATGCGTTTGGCGTTCAGAAATTCGGCACGTCCGCGTTGAAGATCTTCCATCGCCTGTCTTTTTTCTACGTCACATTGCTTGAATTTATCGCGCCAATGTTTGATTTTCTGCTCAAAAGTTGCTTCGCTGCCATCCTCAGAAATCTCAATTTCTTCAGCCTCTGCAACATATTCTTCTGCCGTCTCGGCTGGAACTTTTTGTGAACTGCTCATACCTTGCCATATTACGAAAACGCCACCAAATGTCAAACGTGTGGTGCGTGTTCCTGTGTAAGCTTAAAACGAGATATCTTGCACGTAGGCAAAGTCATCATTTTTGAACTGATAGATTTGAAAGTGTCGCTGATTTATGTCACCGTTTTCATCAAAGGTGACGGGGCCAAACACGCCTTTAAAATCTTGTATTCTATGCACATACTCTACAATCTTTGCGCGATCGTACCCAACATGTTCGAGTGCATCAAGCGTTATTCGGACCGCGTCGTACATAAGTGCATCTTGCCCGGTTGGTTCACGGTCGTATTCGGCAACATATGCATCATAGAATTTCTTCTGTATGCCAGCTCCATCTTTCAGCACCGTTGCTCCCGGCGAGGTAACGTAGATGTTTTCTGCCGCCGCGCCAAACGTGCGCAGATAGTCCGCCGCGTAGATGCCATCACCTCCCATAATGACACCTTCATAGCCTGCGCTTTTTAGATTGATAACAAGCTGCGCAAACTCCTTACTGAGGTCTCCTCCGAAATAGATTGCATCGGGGCTCTCCTCGAGTATGCTCTCCATAAGTATATCGAGTACTGTCTGCTCAAGAGGTACCACCTCGCTCCCCGCAACCTCTATCGTCGACTCCTGAAGAAGACGATTCATTTCACGAGCAAGCCCAAGACCATAGAGCCCCGTATCACTAAGAATAAATATGCTGCGAACGCCTAGCTCTTGCAAGAAATCAAGAGCCGCCTCAGCTTGATAGGTATCGTCTGCTGCCATTCTGAAATAGTTTCGTACGCCGGTTGGGTAATATTTCTCGGGCTCTCCCTCGGCATATCCTTCTCGAGTGAGTCCTGGATACGTGTTGTTGACCGTAAGGTGGAGTAGTCCTCCTTTGTTCAGTATTGGCATTGAAATTTGTGCGGCGCCGCTATATCCCGGGCCAACATAGGCAACAACGAGCGGATCCTTGACCGCATCTTGTGCATTCTTCCGTTCGCCGCGCTCTGTCCAACTCCCCGTTCGCACATCGGTTCCCTCGCTATTAAACTGGGACCGAATAGCAACAGGATACCCTCCGGAGAAGCCGTCGACCTCTTGGAATGCGAGCCGCATCGCATCGTACCCACTCTGTGTTTGCTCTGCGAGCTCTGCAGTGATACTGCTAAAAATAACAAGGGTTGGCGGCTGTAGCCACATGCGGACAGGTAGTTTGTAAAAACCTACAGGAAGTAACATATATACGATGGCAAGAAGCGCTCCTATCAGGAGTACGATTGCTGCAATATAGAGACGTGCGTGTTTTGTTATGTTCATATTATTTTTCTTGATATTCAATATCCCGTACAAGTGTGTACGCGTTGTTTTTAATTTGGAAGAGCTGCAATGATTTACGTGTTGCATCACCATACTCGTCAAAATCTATCGTACCAAGCACCCCTCTAAAGTCCTCAAGTGTATTGAATGCCTCTATGATAGCATCTCTTTCTATGCCGTTTTTCTCAATTGCGTAGAGAAGAAGTTTCATTGCGTCATAAGCAGTGGCATCTGTTGCTGTTGGCTTTCTGTGATACTCGCTCTCAAATGATACGATAAAGTTCTTTGTCATCTCACCGTCATTTTCCGTGAGCGTTTTCCCGAGACCTGTCACATATACGTTTTCGTTAAATCCTTTTGAGTCGTTCAAAAAGTTCGTATAGGTGAGTCCGTCAGCACCAATAATAATTCCCGCATAGCCTGCATCGTGAAGTGTTTGTAGTACTGCAAGGAATGCGTCACCATTTGATCCGCCATAAAATACTGCCGAAGTACTTGCAGTTAAAATTGCCTGCGCCTCGGACACGCCAGACTCCGTACTCGTACTGAGCGTCGCAGAGTGAGTAATCAATATCGCTTCATCGGCAGCAAGCTTTCCGACCTCACGCGCAAGCCCCCTTCCGTACGTTGATCCGTCGTCAAGAATGCTCACTGTCCCCTGCCCCTCCTCCTTGAGAACGTCAAGAACAACCCGACTCTGATCAGCATCATTTGCGGTCATTCTAAAATAATGTCGAACACCCGTTGGATAGAATTTTTCTGGTTCGCCCTGTGCGTATCCCGGGCGAGTGAGTCCTGGGTAGGTATTTGAAAGCGATATCTGTGGTATTCCTGCGTAGTTAAGAAGCGGCATTGAAATTTGCGCAGCGCCGCTTGCTCCTGGACCGACATACGCTATGACGGAAGGGTCGTTCGCGGCGCGATATGCGTTTCGCGTTTCGAGGTCTGCGCTCCAGGTGCGCTTCGAACCGAGTCCGACGCCGTTGTTCATTTCGCGTATTTCTATGGGATAGCCGGCGATTTCGTAGTCGATCTCTTTCACCGCAAGTCGCATGCTGTCAATCTGACTTGATTCCACCAAACTCAGTGTCGTGTCGCTGCTGTAGATTATAGAAAGTTTTTTTTCACCAAAAAGGCCTAGTGGCGCAGACTGGCTCTTTGTCTGTTGCACATACACCGTAAGTGTTACTGCAAAAATAAAAAGCAAGCTAAGATTGCCGATGATTATCATTCGTATGTACCTCTTTCGTTGGGTCTCGCTCACCTGTTGATTTGCGATGTTCATTTCTTAGCGAGAGTATATACCTGGTATATTTTTAAAGCAATGCAGCGTTATGCACAGGTGAAGCGAGCGCATAGCCAAAAGGGTCAAACTGTGGTATGGTGCAGAGCATCAACCTCTATGGAATTTCCACTACGTATTAATAAATATCTTGCCGAGACAGGTATCTCGACACGCCGTGGCGCTGATGTACTTATTGCAAAAGGCATTGTTTTTGTGAATGGCAAAAAAGCAACTATCGGGCAGATGGTTGCAAAAACCGACAACGTAGAAGTACGCACGAGTAAACAAGCTGCGCCAACGGAATACACATATATTGCATACCACAAGCCAGCCGGTGAGCTCACCTTTGGTGGCTCAGAGGAAACCGAACGTGACCTTTTGATGCGTCTTGAAAAAGAATACAAGGTTACGGGACTGACTCCTGTTGGCCGCCTTGAAAAAGCAAACGCAGGACTTATTCTGCTCACCAACGATGGGCGCGTGACGCGAAAGCTTTTTGCAGCAGAGGCTGAGTTCGACCGTGAGTATCTTGTAACCGTCGACAAGCGTATGTTTGGTGCCGTCTACGCACAGCTTGAACGCGGCATGAAAATCGAGCGAGAGAAAACAAAACCTGCAAAAGTTGAGCGTATCGACTCTAAAACGTTCCGCTTCACAATCCAGGAAGGCAAGAAGCATCAAGTCAAACGTATGCTTGCCGCGTGCGGCTACCAAATCATGAAGCTCGTCCGTCTTCGCGTAGCAACTGTCTCGCTTGGCAAAATGAAACCAGGACAGTTCCGCGTCCTTAAGGGTGCGGAATTAACGGAATTCCTTGAAGCGCTTTCTATAAAGTAGCCAAACCCAAGCGTTGTCATCCTCGGAATTTAGAAAGTAAATGAGCGAGAGCGAATATTACTTTCAAATATCCGGGGATCCAGGCTGACAAGCAATGTTTTAAAACCTGGATCCCCGGTTCTTTGAAAACAATATTCGGAATGACTTCCTCATTTGTTTTCCAAAGCCCGAGGATGACAAGTATGTACGTTTTATGATTATCTTAAGCATCGAAACCTCCTGCGACGAAACCGCTGTCGCCCTCGTTGAAGCCAAGGGCGATTTTCCTAACGCCACGTACCGCGTACTCGGTAACGGACTTCTCTCACAAATTGATATTCACCGTGAATTCGGTGGCGTCTTTCCTGCCGTCGCAAAACGCGAACACGCAAAGGCACTCGTCCCAATGCTTGCAAAAGCATTGCTTGAAGCAGGCATGCTTTCTGAAAAAGAAACATCAGTTTCTGAAGAAGCTGAAAAAGAATTGGGCGTGCTTCTCGAACGTGAGCCGACACTCGCCGAACTTCTCATCGAATTTTTTAAGCACCATGAGCGCCCTGCTATCGACGCAATTGCAGTGACGAACGGCCCTGGCCTTGCCCCAGCGCTTTGGGTTGGCGTG
>MFMN01000010.1:0-22044 GCA_001783515.1 Candidatus Kaiserbacteria bacterium RIFCSPLOWO2_12_FULL_50_10
CGATATCGACTATGGCACACGTTCACTTGCTGAAGTCTCAAGTTCGACAACAAACATCGAAACCATCCTCACCCAGCGTGGCAACACGAAGGCAGACGTCGAAGTTCTTGGTACCACCATGAGCTGTTCATCACTCGGCACACTGCCGATTGATGCACAAGCGTGGTCACTCACTGATACTGACTACGCATCCGCAACCACCCTTACTGGTTCTTTTGTGCCAACACTCCGCAATATCAACCTCCGCACCGACGACGCAAATGAGCTTTCTGCAAACCTTTACTGGAACATCGCGATTCCTGCAACAGGTGTGAAGGGCACCTGTACCGGCAGCAATACGATTGTGATTGTGGCGCAGCCGAATGAGGTAGTTGGGAACGGCGTCTATGGTAAGCCGTGGAAATATCTCGCAACAGCACACTCAGGTACTTTCAATGAGACTTCATGGCTTAACACAGGATCATCCCTTCCCGCGCCTTTGTATGGGTCACAAACCATTTTTATTAACGACTTCATCTATCTCTTCGGTGGCATAAACAGCAATGGTGATTACACAAATGTTATTTATCGCGCACCACTCGCAAATCCAACCGCATGGGTAGATACTGGCGCAACACTCCCCGCGAATGTTGCGGGGGCACAGGCAATCATCGTGGGTGATTACGTGTATCTCTTGGGAGGTGAAGATGCGTCAAACTTCTTAAACACCATCTTCCGCGCACCAATCACCGACCCGACAAGCTGGGTTAACACCGGCGCAACACTTCCGAGCGGACTCACTAACTCGCAGGCTGCAGTTATTGGGGGTTATGTATATCTCTTTGGCGGTTCTACTGGGGGGTCGAGCTTTGATATGATTTATCGCGCATCAATCACCGACCCAACCGCATGGGTTGATACTGGCGCAACGCTTCCAGGTAACACTGATGACGCACGAATGGCGGTTATTGGCGATTACGTCTATCTCTTTGGTGGTGCAAATCAAAGTTCGTTCACGAAGAGAATTCAGCGTGCACCGCTTACGAATCCGCTTGCCTGGGTCGACACCGGCGCAGTACTTCCCGGCAACCCTGTCGAATCGACACAGCTCGCGGTTATTGGTCAGAATGTCTACCTTTTTGGAAGGGCGTATGACGGTGAGGGATTCATCAGTTTTATGTACCGCGCTAACGTGAACGATCCAACAACGTGGGTTGATACCGGCAATCCTCCACCGCTTGCATTCCGTCTCACGCAAGCTGCTGTGGTAGGTGATAATCTCTACATTCTCGGTGGTCGCGTATTAAACTCTTCCATGAGCACTATCTATCGCGCAACAATTACGCCGTAGCGAAAACATCCCTTTGGGGATTTTTTTTGTGCGCGTAGCGAAAGTCGTGGTATATTTCTCGCATGTTACATGATACGCGCGCGCTGCAACTGGTGCAGCACGAACAGTTTGATCTTCACTTGTACCAGCGTTTTGTGCGTCGCGTAAAAAGTGATGAGCTCAAGGCAATACTCACCACCATGATTGCCGAAGAGGAACGACACATTGCGATATGGAAGCGTTATGTTCCGCATACACATATTCCGCACAGAGGTGTGTTTGCTCGTTTTAAAATGGCAGTGCTTTTGTTCTGTGGGTATATTTTTGGTGATACGGGTATTCGTATCATTATAGAGGCAATTGAAGTGCATGGTATTCGTGAATATCTTCTTCTTGCACATGAGGTTTCCGGTACGCCGCTTGAAGAGCCACTTGATGAAATTTTACACGACGAACTTGAACACGAAGCGCAGATTGTGGGCGATGCATACACCTCAGAAATCACCAGCGAACGCATTCGTAGTTTCCTCCTCGGATTTAACGATGGTTTGGTAGAAATGCTCGGCGCCGTTGTTGGATTTTATGCGACGATTTCAAATCCTGCCCTTATGGTATTTGCGGGAATCTCCGTTATCTCAGCGGGGTCGTTCTCTATGGCGGCTGGCGCTTATGCGGCAGGGCGCGCGGAGTATGAGCTTGATAAAATTCGTGAAGCGAAGAAGCGTTTTCTTGCAACTGGCCATCCAACGGTGGATCTCAACGGTTCGTCGGGAATGGTAGGCAACTCGATTATTGTTGGCTGTTCATTTATTATCGGCGGGTTCATCCCGCTCTCGCCTGTATTTCTTGGCAGCACTAGCTTCTTTGCGTCTGTTTTTGCGGCGGCGCTTGGGGTTGTTGTTGTTTCCGTGGTGCTTGCGTTTTTGACGGGTATTTCTATTCGGAAGCGTATTGCCCTTAACCTTGGGCTTATCACTGCTGCCGTACTCTTCGCTGCCGCTATTGGCTCCGTGATTGAATGGCTTATTGCCTAGCATGCTAGAGCGAATATATGGAAATCCGTCAAGTCATGACGGATTTTCGTTGTGCTATAGTAAAGACATGTACGACGCACTTGCACTTTTGTTTGACGGCACCGCCCGTATGAAATTACTGCGCTTTTTCTCGTTTAACCCAGATGAGGAATATACGGTGGACGAAATAGCGCGACGTGCGCGTCTTGTGCGTCGCACTGCGCGCACCGAACTGAGTGTATTAGAGCGCGCCGGGGTCATTAAAAAGAAGACCATTCAGATTGCACAGGAGGGCAAAAAAGCAAAGGTAAAAGAGCAGGTGTTCTTTTGTGATAAAGATTTCCCGTTCCTTTTGCCGATGCATCGTTTCCTTACCGATACGGCGCCGATTGGTGGTGAGACCGTGCTTTCGCACCTCAAAAAAGCAGGGAAGTTTGATGTGGTGGTAACGGCGGGAATATTTATCCGCGAGCCAGACCAAGTTGTTGATGTCCTTCTTGCGGCAAAAAACCCCGACCTCGCAAAGGTCGAGAACGCAATTCGTTCTATTGAGGCCGACATCGGTAAATCAATTCGCTTCATGCTTCTCGAAACCGAAGATTTACAGTACCGACTCGGCATGTACGACAAACACACCCGCGACATCTTCGACTATCCACATACCGTACTTACCGACAAAATTGGATTAACGAACGAGCTCTCAAAGCCTTGGATAATGTAATCAAAACAATAACCTCTCCACATATGGAGAGGTTATTGTTTTGCTCTGGATTCCTCCTGAATGACAAAAGTAACGAGAAACATTTTGAAGAGATCAATACATAAATCCACGTGGATTTAACCACTCGGTCTCACCAAAACCACACCTGTCCCGTTTGTCATCCTGGAAGGATCCAGGCGCTAGGGCAATACTGTCGACTATTACTCAAACGTAATGTTGAAATTATACATATTCATCGAGCAGCCGCCGCTGATTACCCTGCCAGCCTCTTGGGTGCCGAGGGCTACGGTTTTCGTGCCGGTTGGTTCGAGTTGGGTACGAGTCTGCAGTGCGGGAATGAGAATGTCGTTGGAGCAGTCGAAGTTGTTGCTCGTGACAAACGTCACTTCGGTGGGAATGTCAGCTTTCGCCGTGACGCTCCTTGGGTGGTAGCCGCTTTTGACGTTGATGGTGATTTGTTGGGTGCCGTCTTCGCGGATTACGACGGGGTTTTCTGGCTCTTGGGTAATCAGCGGCGCGGTCTGTGTAGGCTTTAAAACAGTAAACGCTACGGCGCCGCTGATGATAATCGCTGTCACGATAAGTGCGATGGTGTTGTTCATATTAGATCAAAATAGTAAGCGTAGTATACAAGGTGTAGAGCGCGAAGAACAGCACGAGAAGACCTGCAACGGTATTGAAGAGCTGTTTCTTTGCAGGGTTGCGGAAGGCAAGCGGGAGGAATGAGATAATGAGAAGAACAGGAAGCGTGCCAAGTGCGAACATGCTCATAAACATCGCACCGCTTTGGAATGTGCCGAGTGAAAGTGCATAGAGTTGTGCCGACTGCGTAAAGCCGCAAGGGAGGAAGAAGGTGAGTGCACCGAGTGCGAAAGGTGCCCAGGGTGTTTTTGCGCTCACAAGCTTTGTTATCGGGCGTGACACATATGCAGGAAGGGTTGGTATTTTAATACGTGCAATATTGAGCAGGCTCATACCGAGCGCAAGGAGCATAAGGGTGACGATGCTATTGAGTATGAGGGTGGTGTAAAAACCAAGTGTAACGAAGTTACCAAAGGCACCAAGCGCGCCGCCGAGGGCAAAGAATGCAATGAGTCGCCCTCCGTGGAAAGTCAGTTGCGGCACGATGCGCTCACCTTTTTGCGCGTAGTGCGCGGTGAGTGAAAGAAGGAGGCTGCCAACGACCGCTCCGCACGAAGAGAGTGAGGCGATAAAGCCGATGATAAGTGCGCTCGCAGGAGTTATCGCGCCGCTCCCGAGCGTTCCTGCAAGCCCAAAGGTTTGGAGTATGAGAAATACTGCAATAATACCCGCGGCAAAGGGAAGTGCGCGAATGATAGAATCTCGCGGCGCGACAGTCGCTTCGTGTGCAAGAGTGTAGCCGTGTGGCGCGAGAAGCGGCGCAAGCTCTTGCTGCGCCTCCTCATGCGATGCGAAACTGCCAACAACATCGACTGTTTTTGTATCAAGATGCACACGTACCGATTCGACGTTGCTATGTGCCGTGAGCTCCATCTCAGTGAGCACCGTACACGAAGCGCAGTGCATTTCATGGATGTGGAAAGTGTATGATTTCATAGGTTATTTCTTGAGTCGTAATGCATTTCCAACAACACTCACCGACGACGCTGCCATTGCAAACCCTGCAAATGCCGGTGGCAGAATAGTAAGTGCTGCAAGCGGAATGCCAAGTGTATTATACATGAAGGCAAAGAAAAGGTTTTGGCGGATGTTCGCACGTGTTCGTTTTGAGAGTTTAATTGCATGCACGAGACGGTCGAGGTCGCCATGCAGGAGTGTGATACTTGCGGATTCTATGGCGACGTCGGTACCAGTTGCCATCGCAACACCGATATCGGCCTGTGCGAGTGCGGGAGCGTCGTTCACGCCGTCACCAACCATCGCGACTTTTTTGCCTTCTGCTTGCAATCGCTTGATGTGTGCATGTTTGTCTGCAGGGAGCACGCCGCCGATTGCGGTGTCGATGCCGACTTCCTTCGCAATACGGTCGGCGGTTGCCTGATCGTCACCCGAAAGCATAATCACGGTTTTGCCAAGCTTATGGAGTGCTGCGATTGCTCCTTTTGCGTTATCTTTCACCGCGTCGGCAATGTGGAGAGTCGCGAGAAGGGGGCCGCCTTCGCGCGCGATACAGATTGTGGTATATGGCGTTGTATCCTCGGGCGCGCCGACAAACGACGTACTGCCAACTTTATAGGTGAGATCATCGACCGTTCCCATAATACCTCGACCCTTCATGGCTTCGATATTTGTTGCAGCGGCAGGCAGGACATTTCGGGTTTTTGCATATGCAAGTACGCCGCGCGCGAGGGGGTGTTCGGAATATGTTTCAATGCCGGCAAGTATTGCAAGCGCTGCATCTTCAGAGAGGTCTCCACTCACGGAGAAGTCGATAACCTCGGGCATACCTTTCGTGATGGTTCCTGTTTTATCGACGACGATAGTATCTGCAAGTGCAAGAAGTTCAAGCGATGCTGCGTCTTTGATAAGAATGCCGCGGCTCGCGGCAGTACCGACGGCGGTGACTATCGACATCGGTGTCGCAAGTCCAAGCGCGCACGGGCAGGCAATCACGAGCACGGTTACAAACGCGGTGAGCCCAAGCACGGGGCTTCCAAGAACGCTCCATAGAATGAGGGCAAGCACAGCAACAGCAAGCACTGTCGGCGTAAACACTGCAGAAATACGGTCGACAAGCGCCTCGATAGGTGCCTTGCTGCCTTGTGCGTCTTCAACCATCTGCACAATGCGTGCCAGCATGGTGTCGCTGCCGACAGCCGTCGCGCGGAAGGTGAATGAACCAGTGGTGTTGAGTGTGCCTCCTATGACGGTGTCACCAGCGCTCTTATGGGCAGGGTCAGGCTCACCAGTCACAAGCGCTTCATCAAGATACGAATCGCCCTCGACAATAACACCGTCGAGCGGGACTTTCGTGCCAGGAAGTACGCGAATAATGTCACCTACGACCACCTCGGAAATAGCAATTTCAACCGCAACGCCGTCGCGGATAACGAGCGCTGTTTTTGCTGAGAGTTCAAGGAGTTTTTCAATAGCATCGCTTGCGACAATTTTTGAGCGTGCCTCAAGATATTTGCCGAGCGTAATGAAGACAACGATAATGATTGTTGCTTCGTAATAGGTGACGCCTTCGAGTGCGGCAGGGAGCATACCGGGAACTAATTCCATGACAGAGATAGCAAAACTTGCGAGAAATGCCGTGAGCGTTCCGAGCCCCACGAGCGTGTCCATGTCGGCGCGACCTGTTTTGAGGAAACGCACGAGGCCTTTGAGGTAGGGTACACCAATCACAAAGAGCACATATGTTGCCATAATAGGCAAGAGGTGGTGGACGAATTCTTCAAGCAAGAGCGGCATGGCAACAAATAGGTCGAGTACCATAATGAGCGCTGCGATTATTGCAAGTGGAATACCGATACGAATCTGAGAACGCAGAGCTTCTGCTGCTGCAATTTTTACAGCTTTAGTCTGCCCGATACCTGTATGTGCACGATGTTCGTCCTCGGACATTCCCATAGAATGCGCAGTCTCCGTGTGTGGAGACCTTTCAGAAAGCGAATACTTACCAAGTGGTGCAAGGGCGGTATTGAGAATCTCAAGCGAAACGGGCGCTTCATGTGCAACAGACGCCGTCTCCGTTGCAAAATTAACTGATGCATCAGAAACACCGTCGACACCCTTTAAGGTTTTGGTGACCAGCGCCCCACACGAAGCGCAGGTCATGCCGTGTAGTTGATAGGTTGTTTTCATAGATATATTTCCTGGATCCCTCCGGGATGACAAAAGTGACAGGTATTGCTTTGGAGAGATATATAGTTAAATCCACGTGGATTTAACTATTTCTCAATCTAAAACACCACTCGTAACGTTTGTCATTCAGGAGGAATCCAGCGTTAACGCTATTTCCTTTTTAGTTGATACACTTTTAATATCTCCTGCACCGCCTTCGGCGCCTCATCGCCCTGCATCTGCTTCACGACGCAGTGCCCAAGATGTTGTTCTAGTAATAAGTCCTCGACATTGGAAAGCCCTTGCTTCACGGCAGAGGACTGGGTAATAATGTCCACACAGTACTTGTCGTTTGCGATCATGTCTTGAAGCCCGCGCACTTGCCCTTCAATAATCTTCAGACGACGTACTAATTTTTCTTTTTGTTCTTCCATGCATGCAGTATACCCCCAGTAGGGTATCACCACAAGTGCACAACGTCATGAAAACCCTTGACATTGTCTCAAAATGTGTTTATAATGTGTGAGTTAGTTCCCCCAACCATTTCTTTGAAATTTCTTCTACGGAGGTTGCTCATGAAGCGCTTTGTATTCATTGCTTTCTTTCTGCTTTATGCAGGATGGGCACATGCGGCAGAGCGATCCATCGTGATTGACCTTGCCGCGCAAACGTTCGTTCTCTATGAGGGTGAACACCTGGTTCGTTCGGGCACTGTCTCGACGGGACGGGAAGGATATGACACGCCGAAAGGCTCGTTCAAAGTCCTTTCCAAGGAGCGTCATCGGTACTCGTCAAAGTACAAAACGCCAATGCTTTTCTCGATTCGTTTCCATAAGGGCTACTTTCTGCACTTAGGGAAGCCGACAGGGAAGCCTGCATCGGCTGGTTGTATCAGATTGAGTCCTGAGGATTCTCTCTTTGCGTTTAAATTCGCCAAGGTTGGCGACACGGTCATTGTTCGGTAGTTTTCAATTTCTTCCAAGGAGTTCGTCATGAATAAGTTTTTTGCAACCATTCTCGGCATCATTGCTCTTGCTGTCACTTTTTGGCTCGGTGCCTGCAGCGGCAACAAGCCGCCACAGATGGCGCAGCAGGAGGAAGTGCTGCAGCAGGCTGAACAGCGGATTCCCGCAGCACCCATGACGCTTGTCATGCACTGCGTGACGGTCTATCCGAAGATCTCGGTCCGCGACCCCGGCTTCAAGGCCTGGGTACAGAAAACCATGGCTGCCGGGAAATGGTGTGATGAAGAGCGTGTTACGCTCACCATCGTCACCGCGAAAGGTCGCACGGCAAAAAAGGACATCCACCTCATCGGTGGTGAATCCATCGAGACCATTCCTGCTGAGGTGGTGGCTGAGTATCCGCTCACCATCACCGTGAAGCCTTCGGGCGGCGGGGCTGAGACCATGCGGATTGGTGCTCCCGTTTCGGGGCGTGCCATTCTCATGGTGTCGCAAAAGAAAAAAGGTTAGTTCTTTCAACTTTCGGGATACGAAAGGAGGTATATCCCACGAGTGAATTGTTCTTCGCGAATGATTCACTCCTGTATTATGCCTGTCGGCAGAGTGAGACATCGTCTCAAAAAATTCAATTTATTGTATGAATATCATTTCAAAAATTACATCAGGAGTAGCTATTGCCCTCCTCACCATCTCTCTCGCACTCCCGGGCGTTGTTCGCGCGGATGCATGGGACTGGAACTACGACTATGAGTATGGTTCAACAGGATCCGACTATAGTTACGACTATGGTTCGACTGACTATGAGTATAGTTATGATTACGGTTCAACAGACTGGAATTACGACTATGACTACGGCTCTACCAATTGGGACACTACGTACGATTATGGTTCTACCGACTGGAATTACGACTACGACTACGGTTCAACAGACTGGAACTATGACTATGATTATGGTTCAACTGATTGGAACTACGACTATGACTACGGTTCTACCGATTGGTCATATGAAGAGCCGTCATATGACTGGTCATACGAGGAACCATCATATTCTTATGAATCACCTTCATATGATTGGTACTACGAAGCGCCTACCTATTCATACGACTGGACCTATGAAGAGCCTACCTATGACTGGTGGTACGAAGAGGATCCTGAGCCGACAACGCCGACAGCGCCAAATCCTGTGTGTAACCTCTCGCTCTCAGATTCTTCAATCGATCGTGGTGATGCTGTCACTCTTTCATGGGGTGGTGCAAACACCAATCGTGTAGTGATTACCGACAGTAACGGCGAAACAATTGTTTCAACAACTGATGTTTCAAGCTCACGCGAAATCTACCCACGCGAATCAACCACCTTCACCATGAAGGCGACAAACGCAAAGGGTAAGGTTGACACCTGTACAAAGTCTATTACGGTAAAAACTCCGTCGACTCCTGATACACCAAACCCGGTATGTAAGCTTACCCTTTCAGATTCTTCAATCGACGAAGGCGACAGCGTAACCATTACCTGGAAGGCGACTGACGCGACTCGTGTCGTGATCAAGGACGAAGACGGCGACACCATTGTGTCAACCGATGACACTTCTGACTCGAAGACAGTCTACCCACGTGAATCAACCACCTTCACCATGAAGGCGTACAACGCAGAGGGAGAAGTTGATACCTGTACGAAGTCACTTGACGTTGACGAAGACGAACCAACAACCCGGGCGAAGCGACCTATCTGTGAACTTCGTGTGTCAGACACCGTTGTTCGCAAGGGTCTCCCGGTTCTCCTTACGTGGGACAACACCCGTGCAAAGGAAATGACCATTCGTGATCAGTACGGTAACGTCATCATTTCAGCTGACAACAACACGTCACGAAGCGCAAACAGCGGTCGTCAGACGGTGATTCCAAACCAGGACGTTACCTACACCATGAAGGTGAAGAACAGCGCTGGTACCGACACTTGTTCAGTGTCTGTTGATACAACAGACAATGGTGCGATTAGCGTTGACCGCGTGCCGCTTGCCGCAGTGCCATACACCGGCTTTGATGCAGGTCCAACCATGATGGCGCTCTTCTATGTGCTCCTTGGTATCTGGGCCGTTGCGATTGCATACTATGTGATGCATCGTAAGTATGGTGTCGCCGTGCCGTTCATGGCGCCTGCCGCACCAGCACCAGTAGCGTCCGTTGCAGCATCAGTAGCAACAGCACCAGTTACTGCTGCATCGGGGATTGCAAACCTTCCTACCGACGACAACTTCGAAAAGATGTTTGGCGGCGTAGCGGAGGAGCCAACATTCTCGCTTGCACAGTACGCAGCACAGGAGCATGTCTTCGTCACCGATGAAGTTATCGCTGCTGTGCAGGCATCAGCACACACTGCGTTCGCACAGAAAGCAATGTTTGATGCACTTGTTGCAAAGGCTCGTGGCGCATATCCAACTGAACATGGATGGTTGACTATCGATTCGACACGCTACGCAGCACTCAACGCGTAATTTCTTCCAAAACTGGCTAATGTGCATTCCTTACCAACGCAACTTCATCCAGTTTAGAAAGAAATTACATTGCTCAAGATAGCATTTGAGGAAAAGACACGCCGACGGCGTGTCTTTTTGTGTTTGAGTAATAACAACTATTTTGTGCTTTCAAAATTCTGCGTATACTAACGGTATGTCAATTCCACGTATTGTTGAGTATGGGTTCCTCTTTCTCCTCCTGGCGGCGGTGGGATATATAGCCTGGAAAGTGTTCGCGCCATTTATGGGCGTCCTCGCGCTTTCGGTTGTTATTACGGTGCTCGCGTTCCCCCTTTTTGAACGCATTCACTACTCCTCGCCGTGGGGGAAATTTCCCGGGGTAAGCGCGTTCCTTACGGTGTTCCTCGTGTATACAGGGATAATCGGCGCCACGGCAGTGTTTGCTGCAATTATCCTTCGTGAAGCGCGGGCGATTTACGAAGCGCTCAGCAACGACGGTAGCGCAACTATTGGGATGTATATTCAAAACATCGAATATCTCGTGCGAAGTCTCATTCCCGATTTCTCCATTAACATCGCTGATCTAGTTAAAAACGCAGCAGGTGTCGTTGCCTCAAATGTCAGCGGTCTCTTTGCTTCAACCGCAACAACCATCGGACTCTTGTTCCTCTCCATGCTTATTTCCTTTTACCTCTTGCGTGATGGACAGCGAGCGGTTACGTACCTCATTTCTATAAGTCCACTCAACGACCTCGACGACCACAAAGTGCTCGACCGTATTGTGGGCGCGATTCGCGGCATTATCTTTGGCGTTATGGTTGTCGCCGTTATACAAAGCGTTATGACGATGCTCGGACTCACTCTCTTTGGCGTCGAGCGCGCAATCCTCTTTGGCTTCATTGCGGCGTTTGCGGCGCTTATTCCCGGCGTCGGTCCAGGACTCTTTGTTTTCGTGCCCCTTACTATCTACCTTGCCGCAACAGGCCAGTACATGACCGCGCTCGGCGTTGGTGCGTGGGGCATGATTGCTGTCGGTACCATCGACAATATTCTCGGGCCAATCCTCATGCAGCGCGGGGGGACATCGCTTCACCCGCTTGTTATTCTGCTCTCCGCGCTCGGCGGTATCGCCGCCTTTGGACTCATTGGCTTCGTTATTGGCCCCGTGATTATGAGTATCTTCGTTGCGCTTCTTGAAATCTATGCGGTACACATCGCAAAGAAGCGCCTCGAAAATGGTATAACCGAAGCATAGTATTTACGCTAAGAAACACACCTCCGCGAGCGGAGGTGTGTTTTGTTACGAGAGATACGAGATTTTTGCACCAAGTGCAGAGAGCCTTTCAACGAGGCCTTCATAGCCGCGGTTGATTGAGTAAATGTTGCGGAGAATGGAATGTCCCTTTGCGCCAAGCATGGCGATGAGGAGAATAGTTGCCGGGCGAAGCGCAGGAGGGCAGACGAGCTCGTTTGCATGAAGCGGGGTCTTGCCGTGGATGAAAATACGGTGCGGGTCGGCGAGGTCGGTATGTGCACCGAGCTTATCGAGCTCCGTGAAGTAGATAGCGCGCTTCTCATACATCCAGTCGTGGATAAGGGTGGTACCTTCTGCTTGTGTTGCGATGACGGCAAAGAAAGGAAGGTTGTCAGCGTTGAGTCCTGGATAGACATTCGGGTGGATCTTCTCTTCAAGTGCAACAAGTGCGGAAGGTTTTGTTTTGATATCCACAAGGCGTGTGCGTCCGTTCTTTGAGAAGTATGGTTTTGAGCGCGTGTATGCAAAGTGCATTTTTTCGAGTTTCAGAAGTTCGAGTTCAAGGAAGTCGATAGGAACGCGAGTGATGGCAAGCGCGGAGTTTGTGACAATTGCTGCGGTAAGGAAAAACATAGCATCGGTTGGGTCTTCGGCAAGGTCGTACACAATCGGCGTGTTAATTTCATGAATGCCATGGACACGAAGCGTCGAGGTGCCGATTCCTTCGATGATGATGCCGCACGCCTCAAGGAAGAAGCAAAGCTCCTGCACCATGTAGTTTGCGCTCGCGTATTTGATGGTGGTTAAGCCTTCCGTGAGTGCTGCGGCAAGGAGTGCATTTTCGGTGACGGTGTCGCCAGATTCGTAGAGAATAATTTCCTCGGGTACTTTCTTGTCCACGGTGACCTTGAATGCGGTATCCTTGGTGTCGATATGCACACCGAAATGTTCAAGCGCATAAAAGTGTGGGCGCACCGTGCGGCTTCCGAGTTTGCAGCCGCCAGACTGAGGGATCGAGAATGAAGCAAAGTGATGCATCAGCGAACCGATGTACATGATAATGCTACGCGTTTTCATTGCTGCCGCAGCATCGATTGCCTTGAGGTTGTATTTCTTGGGTGGTGTGAGCGTGAGGTCGTCTCCGTCCCAGTGAATCCCCATGCCGATTGAGGTGAGTGCTTCAAGGTGGCGATTTACTTCTTCAATGCGGGGCATACCGCGAAGGGTGGTGGTACTTTTATTGAGGAGTGCTGCCGCAAGGAGTCCGACGGCGCCGTTTTTTGAGGTGTTGGTCACGACGGTGCCGCGGAGTTTTGCGCCGCCTTCGACGGAAAGATTCATGGTTGGTTGCATGGTCGCGCCAGTCTACCATGTGGCGGGTGCGCACCTAACTTGCGGGTCATGGAAAAATGTTTTGCATTTTGCGCTTCATTTAGTATAGTACGGGAACTATGAATGCAAATCAAATTCGCGAAAAGTTCCTCGCCTACATGGTAGCAAAGGGCCATGTGGAAATTCCCTCAGCGCGCCTCGTACCGGAGAACGACCCTACCACCCTCTTTACCGGCAGTGGCATGCAGCCCCTCATCCCGTATCTTATGGGCGAAACACACCCCAAGGGTGTGCGTCTTACTGATTCGCAGAAATGTTTCCGCGCGGCGGACATCGAAGAAGTTGGTGACAATCGTCACACGACGTTTTTTGAAATGCTCGGTAATTGGTCGCTCGGTGACTACTTCAAAAAGGAACAACTTCCGTTTTTCTATAACTTCCTCGTGGATGAAGTCGGGCTCGACCCTCAGCGAATTTATGTCACGACGTTCATGGGTGACGAAGCGGCAGGCGTACCGAAAGATGATGAATCAATTGCGCTTTGGCAAGATATTTTTGCAGCGCGTGGACTTTCAAACGGTATTGGCGTGATGGGCTCTGAAGAGGCTGGCGGTGAGCGTGGTATGCACGAAGGCGAACGCATTTTCGTCTATGACTCCGCAAAGAATTGGTGGTCACGTTCAGGAAAACCTGCGAACATGCCTGTTGGCGAAATCGGCGGGCCAGACTCAGAGTTTTTCTACGACTTTGGCGGTGAGCACGACACACGCTACGGTGCGCAGTGTCACCCGAACTGCGATTGTGGACGCTTCGTCGAAGTCGGCAACTCAGTCTTCATTGAATACATTAAACAGGCCGACGGCACCTTTGCAAAGCTTCCCCAAAAGAATGTCGACTTTGGCGGCGGACTCGAACGCATCGCTGCAGCATCAAATGAAAACAGTGATGTCTTTCTCGTGCCCGAGCTCTCCATGATTATCAAAGATGTGGAGGCAAAAACAGGGAAGGCGTACGCAGAAAATCATAAAGCATTCCGTGTTATTGCCGACCACCTTCGTGGCGCAACCTTCATTATTGGCGATGGTGTCATGCCGTCGAATACCGACCAAGGGTACTTTGTGCGTCGACTCATTCGCCGTGCCGTGCGCTACGCCGACATGCTGGGGCTTCCCGAAGGGAGCTTTGCACAGTTTGCTCGTGCGGTAATTGCGGCGTACGGCGCACGCTATACGAATCTCGTAACTGACGCAGAGAAGATTGTTGGCGCTATCGAAGCGGAAGAAACAAAGTTCCGCACAACGCTTGCAAAGGGAATGAAAGAGTTCGATCGCGCAATCGCTGACGGCACATTGTCGACCGATGATGTCTTCACACTCTTCACAACGTACGGCTTCCCGTATGAACTCACCGAGGAACTTGCATCAGAACATGGTTTCGTCATCTCTCGCGGCGACTTCGATGCGAAAATGGGCGAACACCAAGCGCTCTCGCGCGCGGGTGCAGAGCAAAAGTTTAAAGGTGGACTCGCGGACAGTTCTGAAATCGTGGTGCAATACCACACCGTTACGCACCTTATGCTTGCAGGACTCCGTAACGTGCTCGGCGACCACGTGCATCAAGCAGGTTCAAACATTACCGGTGAGCGTCTGCGCTTCGACTTTACGCATGGCGAAAAGATGACCCCCGAGCAGATTGCCGCCGTTGAAGCATACGTGAACAGCGCCATCAAGGCACAGGCGGCTGTTTCTATCGAGATGATGGCAAAGGACGCTGCACATGCCGCAGGTGTTGAAGGCAGCTTCTGGGAAAAGTACCCCGACGAAGTAAAGGTGTATACCGTGAAGGACGCAGAAGGGAAGGTCTACTCACGCGAACTCTGCGGTGGTCCGCATGTTGAAAACACTAGTACTATTACGGGAACCTTCAAAATCCAAAAAGAAGAATCGTCTTCACAAGGCATTCGCCGTATCAAAGCAGTGCTTGTGTAACTCGCACACAAAAAAATCACCTCCGCGCGGAGGTGTTTTGGTGCGTGCTGGCGCACTACTTTGTGCGCGGCAAGGCATCAGTGAGTTTCTTCCATGAGTCTGCAACCCTAGCCACATCCTCTTTGAGGTGACGTGCCGCAATGGTAATGCGTTCCTCAGGCGTCTTTGCAGTACTGGTTTCCTGCACGCGCCAGAGGATTTTCAAATACAGACTGGTTGATGTGTCATCGGATACCCCGCGTTCGCTCATTTTTGAGCGGAGAAGTCGTACGCGTGCGAGGTCTGCTTCGACGGGGTCGCGCTGGTAAAATTCGAACCAGTACGCCGCGTCTTCGTCGACGGTTGCAGGGTCGGAAAAATCATGCAGTAGCGACATGGGGTGCTCCTTACAAGGTGGTGAGAACAATGATAGGAATAACGCTACCTCACTTCTCAAAAATGTCAAGTAGCCCCACACACCCTCCAACTACTTCGTTGCAAATATTTATTTCTTCTCCACCGTACGCCGTGTACGCCTCCGAAAAAATAAACATTCGCGCCTCGTATTTGAAACGTGTGAGTGGCTACGTAAGTAATCTGGCTGAAACGGGGAAGCTGTGGTATAACCTTTGGTATGAATGCACGTCTGCACCTTCTTCCGTACGCACGTCGTGACGACTTTCATGTCGGTCGCGCGACTGAGCTTTCTGGAAGCGATCGACGACTGTACCGTTTTTTGGAGATTCTTCCGGGCGCTTTGTCGTGGGCAACGCTGGTGCTTATTATTGCGCTTGCTGCCTTTGCGCCGTTCGCGGCTTCGTATTTCGTCCTCGCGTACTCTATTTTTTGGCTTTTGAAGACCGTTTTTATGTCGATGCATTTGCGCGCGAATTGGCGCCGGATGCGACACAACCTTAAGGTTGATTGGCAGGCACACCTTACGGGGGTGAAGCACGAGCACCTCTTCCATGCGGTGATTTTACCATTCTACAAAGAAGGAGAAGACATTATCCGTCAGTCACTCGACGCGCTCGTGAAGGTGAAGTACAACACGAAGAAGTTTATCGTGGTCCTCGCAGGGGAAGGTCGCGCGGGGAAGGAGTACGAGGCACTCGCCCGAAGTCTTGCCGCAGAATATGCGCCGCACTTTCATGATTTTATTGTGACGGTCCATCCCGATGGCATCCTCGGCGAAGTTGCCGGCAAAGGCTCGAATGCCGCATACGCTGCAGAGGTGCTTCGTACGCAAGTTCTCGACCCGCAGCGACTTTCGTACGATGAGGTGCTCGTCTCTATTTTTGACGTTGACACCGTGGTGTATCCCGATTACTTCAATTGCCTCACCTGGCATTTCCTCACGGCAGAGCGCCCGCTGAAATCGTCGTTCCAGCCGGTACCGCTTTTCAACAATAACTTGTGGGATGCACCAGCGGTTTCGCGTGTAATGGCGATGTCGTCGTCGTTCTGGCAAATGATTCAGCAGGAGCGTCCGGAAAAAATGGGTACCTTCTCGTCACACGCGATGTCATTTCAGGCGCTCTATGAGGTTGGCTATTGGCAGCGCAATATGGTGAGCGAAGATTCGCGCATCCATTTCAACTTACTCATGGCGAACAATGGTGACTATGATGTGGTCCCGCTTGCGTATCCTGTTTCGATGGATGCGAACGTTGCGGACTCATTGTGGCAGACCATTGTAAATATTTACAAACAACACCGCCGCTGGACGTACGGTGTTGAAAGCGTGCCGTATCTTATCTATCATGCAATCAAGAATAAGAAGATGCCGCTTGGGAAGCGTATCATGTATGTGGGGCAGCAGATAGAAGGATTCTGGTCGCTCGCGACTGCGCCGCTCATCCTCTTCATTCTCGGCTGGGCACCGCTCTTCCTTGGTGGTGACGCGTATCACGCAACGGTGCTCTCGTACAATCTTCCTATCGTGGCGCGTGACATTCTCACCGTTGCCATGTTTGGGCTCATCGTCTCGGCAATGATTTCGATTTCACTCTTGCCGCCGCGCCCGAAGCACAAAAGCAGATTCATGTATGTGGTCATGGCGCTGCAATGGATTATGGTGCCAATCACTATGAATATCTTTAGCTCCATTCCAGGGCTTGAGTCGCAGACACGGCTCATGTTCGGAAAGTATATGGGGTTTTGGGTAACCCCGAAAAAAAGGTAAGATATAAAGATCAGTCATCCTCGGGCTTTCGGAAACAAATGAGCGATAGCGAATATTGTTTCCAAAGAACCAGGGATCCAGGATTAAGAGTATTGTTCTCCAGCCTGGATCCCCGGTTCACTTGAAAGTATAGTCGGCAAAGCCTCCTTGCTTTCATAGCGCCCGGGGATGACATTAAAGGAGTAAACACTAATTTTAATATGGCCCCTCACGCACACTCACTTTCAAAGCGCGCACGAACACTCACGTTTTTTGCACTCGTGGCTGTCTTCTTCGTGTCGACACCGCTTGTCTGGTACTATGCAAATGGGTACCGCTTCGTTTCTTCTAACGCGAGAGAGACAGCAACAACAACGTCGGCCTTCATGCAGACAGGTGGACTGTTTATTGGTGTGACCGCTGCCGACACTATCTTTGTGAATGATGTGCTCGAGCGCGGTTCGCGACTTTTCTCAAGTGCTCGCTACATAGGCGGTGTCACTCCTGGCACGCATCGTGTGCATGTGCAGCGTGAGGGTGCGCATACGTGGGTTAAAAATATTTCCGTTGACTCGAAACTGGTGACGGAAGCGTATGCGTTTAACCTTGCGACATCGACACGTGTTCGTCTTGTGTCGCCTTCGCTTGATACAACAGGCGCTTCGCTTCTTCGTGCGAGTTCAACGATTGCGGCGCAGATAACGAATGAGTATCGTGCGAGTGCAACTGCTCGTGCGTACGAAAATCCTGAATACACAACACTTCGCGAACTTTTTACCGAACAGGACTCTGCGTCATCTACCGCAACAAGCTCGCGCGGAGCACGCACGGAAGAGCGTGTGCGTACCGTGCGTGATGCGGTGCAGGGAATTGTTGTCGCGAGTTCGACCGAGGAAATTCTCGTCGCGAAGGGCGATATCGATGTTGTGCGCCGTGGCGAGGACATTGTTGCACGGTATCGTGGCAGTATTGCAAAACTCCCCTATTATTTCTGTGCCGACTTCGCTACATCGACACCGTGCGTTCCGGAGATTGTCATGGATCGCCAGGGGCACGCCGTGCTGGAAGTGGCATTCTATCCCTCTACAACGTTTGACGCACTTATTCTCACGCGTGATGACGGTGTGGTGGTAACCGAGCTTGATCCGCGCGGCGGCTGGCAAAACACGCAGCCGCTTGTGTGGGGTCAAAAACTCAGCGCTCGGGTGAGCGGAACACAGGTATACATTGCCGACAAAACAGCACTCTATGAGGTTGTCACAAAATAGAAAAACCACCGCACACGCGGTGGTTTTCTAGTAACGGTTAGGGTTCGACGGTATGCATGGGAAACTCTGCACGAAGGGTAAGACTTACTAGGTCACTGAGCATCGCGGACCCGAGTATCCCCGAGAAGCTTGGTGAAGCGTGGGTTATGCCCCACTGTGTGCGATCAAAGATAACATCGGTTTCAAAGATAAGTGTATCATCGCGTCGATAGAGTGTTGCCGAAGGTAGTTCGACATCGTGTGTCTCTCCGCGAAGGGTAAGGCGTCCTTCGAGTGTGTAGACTGCGCTCCGGCCGTGTTGTGCCAAGTTCGTGACGGTGAGGGTTGCCTCTCTATACTGCTGCGTGGCGAAGAAGTCTGTGGAGTGTAGGTTAATTTCCGTATCCTGCTCGAACGTAAGCGAATCCATCGCAAGCGTAAATGTACCGTGACCGCCCCAGTCGCCGAAGGTAGACTGCGTCAGCGTGAGTGAACTGCTTGCAAGTGCGAAGGTTCCGCGGAGACCCTCGCGTACCTCCGCGGTATACGCGAGCGTGAGCGATCCTTCGCCGCGCCCGAGCAAGAAGGTTCCAGGGGTGAGGGGTTCCGAGCTTGGTAGTGGCAGAGGAACAGGTTCGGAGAGTGTTGGATTAAATCGTGAGAGTACAAACCGCGATTCTGGCGCACGCAAGAGGAGCACGAGGAAGGCAATGAGTGTCGCGCCGCCAAAGAGAGCAAGTAAAACAATGAGCGTCCGTCGCATCAAGATACTATACGATAGATTTCAGAAAAATGGCTGTGCGTTCCGCAGGATCTTTGGTATACTTCAGGACATGAAATGGATTGGTTCACTGCTGCTTGGTATTGTTGTTGCCGCAAGCTTTGGTGTTTCGGTGCATGCAGAAACCGCGGAAGAACTGCGTGCACAAATCACCGCCGGACAGAATGAACTCGGTGCTATTGATGCGCAGATAAACGCCCTCAAGAAGGAACTCAGTACCGTAGGCTCCGCAAAGTCAACGCTCCAAAACACCATCAAGAAGCTCGAGACCGAACGAAAGAAAGTGCTTGCGGATATTTCCTATACCGAGAAGCGTATTCGCGTTACGGACCTCGAGATAACGGAGCTTTCCGAAAGCATTTATACCAAAGAGCAGGAAATAGCGACGCAAGAGTATGCCATCGCCGAAGTTATTCGTCGCCTTAACGAGCACGATAATGTCTCGCCAGTCATTGCATTCTTGCAAAACGATACGCTCGGCGATTTTTGGCGCGTACTCGATGATCTCTTAATCGTGCGCGAAGATATGCAGCAAGCCGCCTTGATGCTCTCTGATGCGCGGAGCGACCTTGAATCAAAGCGAGGCGATGCAGAAGAGAAGCGTACAAGCCTCCTTGCGCTGAGCGATGAATATAAAGACCAGCAGCAAGTGCTCACGAATACGACCCAAGAAAAATCAACACTCTTGAAGCAAACACAAAACAAAGAATCAGAATATCAAAAACTTTTGAAAGAAAAGCAGGACGCAAGGGCAAAGATGGAAGCAGAAATGCGCGAGTATGAATCGAAGCTGCAGTATATTCTCGATCCGTCCTCAATTCCTGTTGCGGGTACTGCCGTTTTCTCGTGGCCAATTGCAAAGCCTATCATCACGCAGTATTTTGGGGGGACTGAGTTTGCGAAGCAAAACGCATCGGTCTACGCGGGTAGGGCATACCACCCAGGTGTCGATATCGGTGCAGCACGCGGCACGAAGATTCTTGCGCCGGCTGACGGTGTCGTGCGTGCAACAGGGAATACCGACACGGCAAAAGGCTGCTGGGCGTGGGGCAAGTGGACGCTTGTTGATCATAACAATGGACTCTCGACGCTCTATGCGCACCAGGATGTGCAGGCGGTTTCGGCAGGGCAGACTGTCACGCGTGGTAGTGTTATCGGCTATGTTGGCAATACCGGCTATTCGACAGGGCCGCATCTTCACTTCACGGTGTACGCACGTGATGCGGTTGAGGTAAAGACGTTTGGTGCAACCGCCTGTGCGAGCGTGCCGCGACCGACGGCGCCGACGAGTGCGTATCTTGACCCGATGCTCTACCTCCCCGCACTCTAATTCTTCCAAAATGGGCGAATTTGCACAGGGTTCAGGCACTTACTCCTCACCGTGCTTAGGCACGGCTCCTTCGCTCGCTTCTTCTACCCTGCACAACTTCACTCCATTTTGAAAGAATTAGTAGGTTCTACTTGGCGGCTTGTGCAGAGAGATATCCACAGGTGCGTTTTGTCGTGCGGGGGTATACTTTAGCGTATGCATACATCAACTACAAAAACAAAAGGCTTCACCCTCCTTGAACTGCTCATTGTCATTGCAATTATTGCGATTCTTGCAACTATTATCATAATCATTATCAACCCTGTTGAAATCTTGCGTCGCGCTCGCGACGTGCAGCGCCTCTCTGACCTCGCCTCGACACGCACGGCGATTGCGTTGTACCTTACCTCTGTTGTGGATCCCGTCCTTGACGGAAATGACGGAAGCAATATTGCTGATAAGAACATTTTCTGTAAGAACGACAGTGGTAACTGGACGTCAAATGGTAGAGTTTTCTATAGTTATGTAGGTACAATAAGTGACGGCGAGCTCGATGGTAACAGCAATATTTCTCCGGAAACATCAAGCAGTCCTTCACGAATCGATGGTACGGGATGGATTCCTGTTGACCTCGGCACAAGTCTCTCGGGAAGTTCACCTCTTTCAAACTTACCACTTGACCCAGTTAATACGATTGAAAGTTTGAGTGATGTAAAAGTTACAGACCACGTCTATCGCTACGCTTGTCGCCGTGGACCACTCTCATTTGAAATCAATGCAACACTTGAGAGTGAAATGTATACCAATATTGACAACAAGCATGAGACCGACGGGGGTGACAACCAGAATCTTTACGAAATTGGTACACGTCTTGATATTCTTCAAGGGGGAGACTTCTAAAATATAAACACCGCCTCGCGCGGTGTTTTTTATGTTGTGTGATAAGATAGTGACATGTCACGAGCACTCGCGTTCGTTTTTCTAAGCACCTTCATTGTCGGATTTGCGGCGGGTTTTAACGTATTCCTACATACGCGCGATACGTTGCCGTCACTTCCCGCGAACGATGTTTCGAGCGGGTACGATATCATCTACGATACCTACGGCGCATGTCGAGCGACAGGCTGCATCTCATATCATGTTGCGCGTGATGGCTCTGCAACGCGGATCGTGCTTCGCGACGGTGCGCAGCTTGAACGGCGTGACGGCACGCTTACCGCAAGCGCACAGCAAGCGCTCGTCGAGGCGTTACAGGCAACGTCATTTCGAGCAAGTACGCTCGAAACCTGCACACCTGCAGCAGGAGAGAGTGCCGTGCGCCTCATGGTTCGTATTGGCGAGACCACCTATCGGTATGACAGTTGCCTTGCGCCGCTTCCCGAGCCGCTCGGTGCATTCTTAGAAAATCACACGCAATGGCTTCGTTTTTAAACATACCGACGCTTAAGGGCGTGCTTGGCGTCACTTGTTTCGGGCTTCTTGCATGGGGGCTGTATGCGTCGTCAAAAAAAGATTGTCAGACTATTCGTGTCAATGACGAACCGTTGTGTGTCGACATCGCAGATACCGAGGAAGAAATCGTCTTAGGGCTTAGCGGAAGAAGTGAAATCGGCGCAGATGGCATGCTCTTTTTGATGCCGATAGAATATCGCCATGCGTTCTGGATGAAAGACATGCATTTCCCGATTGATATTGTGTGGATAAATGCATCAGGTACCATAACTGAAATTACCTATG
>MFMN01000010.1:22059-54780 GCA_001783515.1 Candidatus Kaiserbacteria bacterium RIFCSPLOWO2_12_FULL_50_10
CGCTAAATTTCAGCCAGCGCTTCCCGCAGCAAAGGTGCTTGAAGTGCCTGCAGGTACCGCTAAAAAAGAGTGGGTTGGAACAGTTGTGAAGTAAATGGTATACTGCGCACATTAAACGATCACCCTATATGAAAAAAATATTCTACAGCGTACTCGGCGTCGGTATTCTTGCTACGCCCGTGATTGCCGCGATGGCGTTTACCAAACCATCGTTTCCTGAAACCTTCTACGCCGACACAAATGTGCTTTGTTTGCCGCGCGGACATCGTGACCTTGAGATTGTGTGGAAGATGCAGCTTACCATCATGGTTGACGGTGTTCCTGAAACAGTGCCGCACAACATTGGTAATACGATGGCGTGCGTGACCGAGCTGCACACCCACGAAGCAGGCGGCGTTGTGTACGCGGAATTCTATGATGAAGGTCGCGCCGCACAGCTTACCTTTGCTGACTTCTTTGCCGTATGGGGCGAGTCACTCGAGCGCGAAGGGTATACCTATACACTTTTGAAAGGAAGCGAACAAGTAGACTCACTCAACTTTTCTCTTGCGCCCGCACAGGAGGTGACCATCACGTACACAAGCAGTGCAACGTCAACGTCTTCAAAATAACTAAAATCACCCCTCCATTAATGGAGGGGTGATTTTCACTTATGCGAGTGCGAGGAGTTCGCGGATCTTTGGTTCATCGAAGCCGATGATAACGTTCTCGCCAATCATAATGACGGGAACACCCATCTGACCGGTGATTTCGCGCATTTCCTGACGCTTTTCAAGGTCTTCGGCGACGTTGTAGTCGGTGTACTCAACCTTGTTCTCCGTGAAGAAATCCTTTGCCATGTGGCAGAAGTGACAGGTTGGTGTCGAATAGATTTTAACTTGTGACATATGATGTTATTACTTTACAATGTACTGTGAGTGTATCATACCCTCAGCGCTTGCTCAAGGGTGTAGATCCAGTCTTCTTCTCCTTGGGGTGCTTTCTGCTTTTCGTTAAGAAGCCACTTAAGATACGAGGCGTCTTCCTTTGCGACGTCGGTGACTTTCTTGCCTGCATGCTTCCCGAAGGTTATGGTTTTCAGAAGAGAAGGGAGGCGGGTAATTTCCTGCATGGCGGCAAGTGCTGTAGCTTCATCGCCTCCTGCATTTGCAAGATACTTTGCAAAAAGTCGCTCAAAGAGCTGTTCGAGGACAAGTACGTCGCCCCATGCGTCGTGTGCGGTGGCATCATCAATCTCAATACCAAGCCTATAGCGAAGATATTGGAGTTTGTAATTTGAAAAGATACCAGCTTCGTCGAGTGCACGCGCCACTTTGAGCGTGCAGAGCATGTTGCGCGGCACAATGCCTTCACGCTGGAGGACGGCAGCATCAAAGGCGATATTATGAGCAACACAAATGGTGTCCTCTGATTCGAAGAACTCCTTTATGGCGCCGTAGCCTGGCGACTCTGCAAACGCAGGTTTGTCAGCAACCATTTTTTCGGTGATGTGATGCACTGCCATTGCCTCAAAGGTGATAGGAAGCGGTGGTTTATAGAGCTCGTTCACAACAGGCGCCGCGACGCCGCGGTCTTTTACGCCAAGTTGACACAGGCGGTCGTTTTCGGTATTGCCGGTTGTTTCTGTGTCGAAGAAAATGATGCGCATAGATTAGTTGTCTTTTTTATATCTCAGATAACGATCCTCGACTCTTTGGAGTGTACCAAACGTGAAGATAACAAGCAGTGTTGTTGCAATAGCTGCACTATAGAAGCCGAAGCCAACCGCCATGCCAATAGCTGCAGCAACCCACATGCCTGCGGCGGTCGTGAGGCCGTGCGTTCCTTCGCGATTGGTATACATAACCCCCGCGCCAAGAAAACCAACACCAACCACAATTTGCGCCGCAACACGAAGGGGGTCAAAATTTGTAGCGCCACTATACTGCTGGGTAACTAGGGTAGATATCACCACAAAGGAGGCGGAACCAAGCGCAACGAGTCCGTACGTGCGAAGGCCTGCTTGTCCACCTGCCTGGGTGCGCTCTATGCCAATCGCGAGGCCAAGGCCTAGCGCAATGAGGAGTCTCCCAATTGCCTCCCATTCGGTAATCACTATATCGTACATGCGCACAGTGTACTACGGATTTGAAAAAAATGATTGTCGGAATGGGCATGCTGTTTTTTTGGAAAGGGTGGTATACTGAGGGTCTCTATATTATTATTATGCAGATGGTGCGAATGACCCACAGAACTATGCTTCATACCTTGATGGCGGTACTAGCTGTTGTTTTTATGGCGGTCGCACCTGTGTTTGCACAAGAATCTCTCGAAGGAGCGCAAGAAATAACAAGCACAAGTACGCAGGAGACTTTTGAGACACCGCTCCCCGAAGAACTTTTCGACATCAGGCTCACGATTGACGTGCCGCACATTACTCCTGCAGATCAACTTGCTGCACGCGCGGAATTTATAAGTTTTGGTCGCGTGCCAACACCCGTCGCGCTTACTTGGACGGTGCTTGATGCCTATGGCGCCGAAGTCTATCGTTCAAAAACCGAAACACTCGTTGTTGAGACGGAGCTTGTCTATCCTCGACGTTTTGTAGATATGTCGAAGCTCACGAGCGGCACGTATACCTTACATCTCACCACACAGTATCACGAGGATGTTGTCGACACGTTCGAACAGTCATTCACGGTTGAGGAGGCAAAGGGCGACATCGTACCATTTCTTATCATTGGATTTATGGCGGTTATTGGTATCGGCTGGGTAGCGTATTTCCTCATGCATCATCGAGGACAGGTCTCGCACGAACGCATCGTTACCGTGACTTCCCGCGCAGCCGTATTCCTTATTGCGGGAGCAGTCCTTCCGTCTGCAGGACTTCTTATTACCGAGCGCCTTAATGTAGAGGCGCAGCGGGGTGCGGTATACACAAGCTCGCTCGGACTTCGCACCACAACGGACACCGCAGCATTCATTACGCATGCCCGCGAGGTTGAAGATGCCTACGCGACGCTCAGAAAGGTTGTTGCATATGGCGATGATGCTGCTGTTCTTGAAGCGGTGCAGGCTCATGATGCGCTCAGTGCATTCCATATTGTCGACGAAACAAATGGCGTTGTACTCAGTATGCGCAAGGCGCTTGGATGGAGCGTCACGCCAGGTACGCTCTTTGCAATACCGCAGCAAGAAGGGCTCGTACAAGCAAACGATACAAGCTGGTCGAGTGTTGCGCGCTTTCCACGTGCGGAAGGTGGCTACTACGTCGCACAGGCATCATTTGACACCGCGCTCGCAGCACTTACGGCACGGTCTCATGAAGACGAGCAGGTGTTCCTTGTGAATGAGGAGGGAAGAGTTGTGCTTGAAGCAGCCCGAGGAGCTGCTGGGGGTGCGCCTGCGGAAGTTTCTTCTGCTATGTGGGAGAAAATGCAGACGCACGAGTATTACGAAGGTCCGTGCGCCGGCGGTCGTTTCTTCATATCGCGACGCCTCTCTGTGTCAACAGGCACTGGCTATGCACGATACTATGTGGTCACTCGCGGACAGCAGCAGCTTTCGGCTACGACACACTTTGCGTTTTAGGGCAAATATGGTATCGTGGCGCGACATCGTCCCCCGGGGTAGCTCAGTCGGTTAGAGCGTAGGACTCATAAACCTAAGGTCGGCAGTTCGATTCTGCCCCCCGGGACAGCCAGTAAAAAAGCGAGCTCTGCTCGTTTTTTTACTGCCGCTGTCCCGCAGGGAAGAATGCACCTTCGTGCATTCTGTGCAGAATCGCACCACCGGGGCATTTCCATTTTTATAGTCGCTATCGCTCCTTAAAAATTAGGTCAAAAACGGAGCCATGTCGCGCACAGCGAAGCGAGCACGACAGGCGAGTTCGGGGAGGAAGTGCACGGTACTCTTTGGATCAACGGGAACAAAGATACCGATGCAACTTGACCCCGATTCTGCCCCCCCCCCGGGACAAGACTAAAAGCCTGCTGGAAGCGGGCTTTTTTGCGAGCTGAGGTATACTGCGGGCATGCTTATTACGAAAGCGGACGGAACAACGCAGCAGTTTGACCCTACGAAGCTCGAGCGTTCACTTCGGCGTGCGGGTGCGCGCAACGGTGATGTTGCATCAGTGCTCGCAAAGGTTGAAGAAAGACTTACACCAGGCGTTACGACACGTGAGATTTATGCGAGCGCCTTTGATATTTTGAAACATCTCGGTGGGCCAATTGCAACGCGCTATACGCTTCGTGCCGCTATTCAAGAACTCGGACCAACAGGCTTCCCGTTTGAAGACTATATCGCACGCCTTTTTCAGTACGAAGGCTACGAAACCCTAGTGCGTCAAAATCTGCAAGGAGCATGTGCGCTCCATGAAATCGACGTTGTGGGACGGCGAGGCGACAAGGTCTTTATCGGCGAAGTGAAATTTCACAAAGACCCGGGTTATAAAAGCGACCTGCAAACAGCACTCTATTCCTATGCGCGGTTCCTCGATGTGCTCGACAGTAAAGTCTGTGCCGAAGACATCTGTGGCATCAATACCCTCAAAATCATCACCAATACTAAATTTACGCAAGCCATGCTTGAGTATTCGCTCTGCAAAGGTATAGAGCTCCACAGTTGGGGTTTCCCGCGAGGCGATGCTTCACTCGAAGCGCTTGTTGAAAAGTACCAGATGTACCCTATTACCATCCTCGCATCGCTTTCCGAACACCACAAAATACTGCTCATGCAGCGCGGTATCGTGCTCTGCAAAGACCTTATCGAGAAACGTACCTCGCTTCCCGAATATAAAATTCCCGAGAAGATAATCGCCGCGGCTGTTGCCGAGGCAGAAGCACTTTTTGCACAGCAAATACCGTAACCGTCAAGCATACAAAACGTCGCGCCGGTGACGTTTTTTTGCTATACTAGGGACAATTATGGCAGCAAAAAAAGAAAGCACCTACGACGCATCATCAATCAGTGTCCTTGAAGGACTTGATCCGGTCCGTAAGCGTCCGGGTATGTACATTGGCGGTACCGGCATCGACGGGCTGCACCACCTCATTTGGGAAATCTTCGACAACTCACGCGACGAAGCCATGGGTGGTTTTGCGGACCGTATTGAGGTCATGCTCCTTCCTGACAACTACATTCGCATCGTCGACAACGGCCGTGGTATTCCTGTGGACAAGCATAAGCAGTCGGGTGTTTCTGCGCTCGAAACGATTCTTACCGTGCTCCACGCAGGAGGTAAATTTGGTGGTGACGAATCTGGCTACAAGGTTTCTGGCGGTCTGCACGGTGTGGGTTCGTCGGTAGTAAACGCGCTTTCAACGCACATGATTGCTGAAGTACATCGTGATGGTGGCTACTACATGCAAGAATACAGCATCGGCAAGCCAAAATACGATGTTAAGAAAGTAGGGAAGTCCGACCTGCGCGGAACGGCAATCACCTTCCAAGCCGACCCAACTATTTTCCCTGAAATTAAGTATGACTGGAAGACCATCGTTAATCGTCTCCGTCAGCAAGCGTACCTCGTGAAGGCGCTTCGCGTGACGGTTATCGACGCGCGTGAATTCGATGACAAGCAAATGAAGAAGCTTGAGTTCAAGGGCGCGCAGTATATCGGCGATCAAGCGCCCGAAGCACCGACGCAGACCTTCTTCTTTGAAGGCGGGCTCCGTTCACTTGTCACCTTTACGAATCAATATCTCGAAAAGGTCCACAAGAATATTTTCTACGTCGAAAAGTTCGATGTTGCGCCAAACGTGCATTCTGTCGAAATCGCCGTGCAGTATGTCGATGATATTTCTTCACGCGTCACCGCATTTGCAAACAACATCTACAACCCCGACCAAGGAACACATATCACGGGCTTCAAAACAGCACTCACGCGTACGCTCAACACCTACGCACGTGCCAACAATTTCCTCAAAGAAAAGGATGAAGCATTTACGGGTGAAGACGTGCTCGAAGGCATCACGGCAGTTGTCTCTATCAAGATGCCTGAGATTCAGTTCGAAGGACAGACAAAGGGCAAGCTCGGCTCTGTAGAGGCGCGTGGTGCGACGGAATCAGTCTTCTCTGAAGCATTTGCCATGTATCTTGAGGAAAATCCCGACGACGCCAAGAACATGATTAACAAGGTAACCATTGCCGTCCGTGCGCGTAAAGCGGCAAAGGCAGCAAAGGATTCCATCATTCGTAAATCAGCCTTCGAAGGCTCAGCGCTTCCGGGTAAGCTTGCCGACTGTCAGACAAAAAGCGCCGCAGAATCCGAACTCTTCATTGTGGAGGGAGACTCTGCGGGAGGTTCCGCAAAAATGGGGCGCGACCGCCGCACACAGGCAATCTTGCCGCTTCGTGGAAAGATTCTCAACGTTGAACGTGCGCGTATCGATAAAATGCTCGCCTCTGAGCAGATTAAGAACATCGTCCTTGCGCTCAATACCGCCATTGGCGACGTCTTCAATATCGACAAGCTTCGCTATCATAAGGTAATCATTGCAACCGACGCCGACGTCGACGGTGCACACATTCGTACACTTCTCCTGACGCTCTTCTATCGTCACTTCCGCCCAATCGTCGACGGTGGCTTCATCTACATTGCGCAGCCGCCACTCTATAAAATAGAGAAGGGAAAGGAGCGCTGGTACGCCTACACCGACGAAGAAAAATTCGCCATCATGGGCGACGAGCCAACCGATACGCAGGAAGAAGTCGAGGGCGAAGAAGGTGCTGAAGAAGAAACAAAGAAGGTTGGCAAGTTCAAGGTCCAGCGCTACAAGGGTCTCGGTGAAATGAACCCCGAACAGCTCTGGGAAACCACCATGGACCCGGAAAACCGTATCTTGAAGCAAGTAACTATCGACGACGCCATCGAAGCCGACAAACTCTTCGATATCCTCATGGGTACCGACGTTAGCTCAAGAAAGTCATTCATCCAGTCAAACGCAAAACTCGCAAGCCTCGATTTGTAAAATGCAAAACTCTCCCCGGAGAGTTTTTTGGGCAAAAAAATACCGGAACACGAGCCTGAGGTCATGTTCCGGGTGTTGTGAATACTTACTGACTGTAATGTTCAGTAAAGTCTTTTGCAGAGAACTTGCCCCGTTCCTTCGAGATCGTACTCGGCATGCTGCCTGGCTTGCGCCATGATCTCGGGGTCGGTCAAGACCTCAAAGCCACAAGCGCGAAAGGCAGCGATGCTTTTTGGATTCCGTGTACATTCGTACACTTTGCGGATAGAGGAGGGTAGTCTCTTGCAGGCAAGCTCGATCATTATTCGAGAATAACCCTTCCTTCTGTGGGGTGGAAGTACCCCATGCCAACGAAGTCCTGCTTCGTTATCCCCCATGAGGTACCAGCCGGTAACACCGACAGGCTGCCCGTTCACATATGCGACAAGCACTTCTCCTGATTCCGTTCTGCTGTCGTGATCTTCCCAGCTTTTTGTGTGCAGTGCTGCCGTGGCCGACAGCTCAGGTGTCCAGATTGTATTAAGTTCTGGCACCTCCTCGAAAAGGGTGCGCTTCGGAGCCCTTGGTTGGGGGAGTAACATCAGAATATTCTGCATGACAAACCTCTCTTCTATGTGGAAAGAACATATGCGTACTTTAGCGGATACAAACAAAAAACACAAGTTTTGTTTCCAGTCCTTGCAGGACAGGGGTTTTCGAGTATAGTTTGCGTATGAATATCCACGTTATCACACTCTTTCCTGAAGCTTGCAAGGCGTATACTGATGCGAGTGTGCTTGGGCGTGCGCAGGTTGCAGAGAAGGGGAAGGGGGCGAAGCAGAAAGGGGTGCAGCTTTCGGTGAATTACTATAATCCACGCGATTATTCGACAGAGCGACACAGTAAGGTTGACGATAAGCCGTTTGGAGGCGGTCCAGGTATGGTAATGGCAGCTCAGCCCATACTTTCCGCATATAAAGTGGCAATGCCTCGCGCAAAGAAGAATACTCGCGTGCTTATGATGTCGCCGCGTGGGCGGAAGTTCGACCAAGCGATGGCGAAAGAGCTTGCCGCAAGCACCGATAATCTTGTGCTTATCGCCGGACGCTATGAAGGAATTGATGCGCGTGTCAAAGAAATTCTTGGTGCAGAAGAGGTGTCTGTCGGCGACTATGTCCTCACGGGCGGAGAACTTCCTGCGCTCACGATTATCGACGCGGTCGCACGCCACATCCCTGGCGTTCTTGGAGACATCGACTCTCTCGAAGACGACCGAGCAACCAGCGGCATCACGTACACAAAGCCTGTTGACCTTGTGTATAAAAAGAAACACTATCCCGTTCCCGAAATTCTCCTTTCAGGACATACCGCCAACATCAACGCCTGGCGCGAAGGCAAACCGCTTCCTGATCCAAAACATGTTCTTAAGCGGAAGAAGTAGTCAGACCATAAGCGTCGTGCTCTAGCGCCTGGATCCTTCCAGGATGACAAAAGTTACATTGATTGCTTTTGATTACTACATAGTTAAATCCGCGTGAAGCTAACCAGGCAGTATAACAAAAACAGGTCTCCACTCACGGAGACCTGTTTTTACATTGAGCGGAAAAGGAGGGATTTGAACCCTCGATACCCGTTAGAGTATGCTTGATTTCGAGTCAAGTGCCTTCAACCACTCAGCCACTTTTCCATACGCTCGCATCCATTGCTGCCAGACTAGGAATCGAACCTAGATAGGCGGAACCAAAACCCGCAGTCCTACCTTTAGACGATCTGGCAGCACCAGAAACGAACGTGTTGACACGATATCATTTTTTAAGAAAAGGTACAACCTTTATCTCATGTGTGGTGCTACGAGTGTTAGTCCTCAGCAAAAAGGGTGATGGTCATTGTTTGGTTGTGCCACTTGCAATTGACACCACTGTCCTCCGTTGGCGCGAGTTCGCCGTTGGTGTAGAAGCCAAATGTTGGTGTTGTGCCAAGTTCTTTTGCGAGTGCTTCTACCTCGAGATGAGTATTTTCCTTCATAAACGCCTTGCGTCCATAGCAACTTACCGGGAGCGCAAATTGAGGCTGCATACCAAGCTTTTCCATTGCCTTGTTTGCGGCGCGGCCAGCATGTTCGGCGAGAAGTTCATTAGTGGTATTCATAATGTAGGCATCGGTACCAGAAGGAATATCGCCGGCAAAAGTGAGACTTTGATGCTCTTTGTCGTATCCAATAACCGTGCGAATAACTTTGCTGCCATCTTTGAGCTGTAGTTCAAGCGGGAAGGCTCCGCCGGAGGTTGGCAAGTGCGCGGCAAGCTCCTCACCCATAATCTCGGTGAAGACCTCTACGGCAGGGCGGTTGTCGAGTTCGTAGAGTACATTGCCGTCCGAGCGGGTAATGGTGTATTTTTTGCTCGTCGCATGCCAGCCGGTCTGCGATGAATAGGCGATATGGATGTGTTTGCCGTAAAAGCCAATGAGTCCAACCGTGTTGCGTTTTGGTTTTGCATTGAGTCCGACGTATGTTCGTTCCGAGCGGAAACCGTCCGCCGCGAGCGCTCCGGTAACCGCAATGGTATTGGGTATTGTTGCGTTAATGCCCTCAACAAGTTGTGAGCCGTTCACGCCGACGCCGTCACTTACGACAAAGGCGTGACGAAGGTCGGTGGTTGGCAAAAATTCAGCAAGGCGCGCACCTACATCGCGACTCCTGTGAATGTCGTCTATGGTTGTCTCTGCGTACCAGATGCGTGTTTTCTCAAAATAGAGTGCCGCGAGTGAGAGTGTGCTGTCGAGCAGATCCTTCCCGAGGATTGTCCCCGCATTTGTTGCAATGAGAATGTGTGATTGCGGATAGAGCGTGCGCACCTGTGCGTACACATTCTTTGTTTCAATGATGGCGGTATCGCCAAAAATGAACACGAGCTGTGGTGCTTTGGGTAGCTTTTGTGAGGGCTGTGACCATCCAAGTGATTCGTCCCACGTGCGTGTATGAACATGTATCATATATCTCTATTAGTTTCTAAGAATACTACGATAAGCATACCACGGGTTTGCGGATTGCATACATCAGCTGGCTGTGCTTGAGGTGTTTTCAAGATATGTGCTACACTAAAACATAGAGACGCGGGACGTCTCCTGCAACACTATGTCACTTTCAATGTTACTTCTTACCGCAGGCTCATATCTTCTTGCTATCATGGCAGTATGGTTTGCTGTGCTGGAGATGCGACGCAAAAAAAGCATCGCCCGCGGTATCCTGCTGTGGCTTCTGAGTGTGCCGTTTGCATTCGTTGCAAGCTATGCCTTTGGAGGCTCATTTCTTTTTGTGCCTGATTTCATGTCACACATTAATGGTATTGTGCTCCTTGCTTATTTTGCGATTGAGTTCCTTTTGTACGCAGAGATGCAAGGTGGACGCACGCAGATATATTGGCTCATTCTCGGCTCCTCATTTCTCGTTGTGCTCGGGCTTATCGGGGGATACTTTGTGCCGAATGCATACCATGAAGTTTTCTTCATCTCAATAAAACTACCAATCTTCTTGATGCTTGCGTACATGCTGGTGTATGTATGGCCAACATTTATTCATGCTCACTTACGAGTGCTCTCGCTTCTGTGGGGTGCCGTCTTGATTATCGATGCGATTGGTGAACTTTTCTTTGAAATGCCAGAACTATTGGATTCTGCGCTCCATATGTCAGGTGGGGTCCTTGGAGTATTCTTTATTATTGGGTATCTCAACGCGCTCGATATGCGCGAGTATTTGCCAGCATTGTACTACTTTAATACGCGTCGAGCCTTACTGTACACGGTTTGTGTGCTGCTTGCGGCCGCAGGACTTGTCGCCCTTATGTAGCCCAGAGCGAGCGTACTTTTTTCCTGTAAACTAAGGGAAAGCGGGAATCCCTCAAAAAGTTGCGTTTTTTAGAATTTCTTGTATAGTAGCGTCACTATGGAAAAAGAAGTACAGTCATTCGCGGTCATCGAAACCGGCGGCAAGCAGTACAAGGTCGCGGTTGGCGATGTTCTTGATGTTGAACTCCTCGGCGAACTCGAAGAAGGCGCTGATGTTGTCTTCGATAAGGTTCTCCTTACAGAAAACAATGGCGACACTAAGATCGGTACCCCGTACCTCGCAGGCGCAAAGGTTTCTGCAAAGTATGTTGGTCTCGCAGCAGGTCCGAAGATTACTATCGTTCGTTACCAGCAGAAGAGTAACCGTGACCGCAAGCAGGGTCATCGCCAGAAGTACGCTCGTGTAGAGATTATGGCGATCTAATAAAAACAGTATTGTAAATTCTGAGCCCGATTGCGACACAGGATGAAACATAGTGCATTTGGAGCCGGCTTAGCTCAGTTGGTAGAGCAATGGTTTTGTAACCCATAGGTCGTCAGTTCGACTCTGACAGCCGGCTCCAAATGCACTATGTTTTTTTGTGCCTGCCTATTTTTTACCCTAAACCAATAGGTATGAAGAGCCCGACCGCTTCGCGGACCAGGTCGGTCTCACTGCTAAGGATGTCGACCTCCGTCGACACTTCACAAATATGTTTGCTGGAGCAAACATAGCAGATCAGTTCGACTCTGACAGCCGGCTCTCGGTACTTTATGAGGAGGATACACTAATAATCTTAGTGTATTTTTTTTGACAATTTACGCTGCGCCAGTATGCTGTACGAATATGAATGAAGGACAACTGAAGGGGAGCGCGCCGGAGATTTTTTCATCGGCGTATAATCACTTGGAGCACGAAGATACGCGATATAAGGAGTGGGAAGCTTCGGCGCTTTTTAGTCCTGATACTTGTATTGCAGAAGGTATTGCTGCGCCTGATGCGGAGACGTTCTCTATTGTGCTCCCACCGCCAAACGTCACAGGTACCCTCCATGTGGGGCATGCTTCCATGCTCGCCATTCAAGACATTCTCGTGCGGTACCATCGCATGCGCGGTCACAGAACGCTATGGATTCCTGGCACCGACTCTGCAGCGCTTGCGACACAATCAAAGGTTGAAGAAATAATCTATAAAGCAGAAAAGAAAACACGTCACGATATTGGTCGTGAAGAGCTTTTGGTACGTATCGATGCCTTTGCAAAAGAAAGTGAAGCAACTATTCTCGGACAAACAAGAAAAATGGGCTCCTCGCTCGATTGGTCGCGCTATGCATTCACGATGGACGAAGCGCGCAACAAAGCTGTCACAGAAGCCTTTGTGCGCATGTACGAGAAAGGACTTATTTACCGCGGTAGTCGCATCGTGAACTGGGATCCAAACCTGCAAACAACGGTGTCTGATGATGAGATTGAGTATAAAGAAGAAACGACGAAGTTTTATTATCTCAAATACGGACCGTTTACCATTGGTACGTCTCGCCCGGAAACAAAATTCGGCGATAAGTATGTGGTGATGCATCCAGATGATGCTCGGTATGCGGAGTATACACACGGACAAAAAATAACTGTCGAGTGGATCAATGGGGAAGTCGAAGCAACTATCATCAAGGATGAAGCAATTGATCCAGAATTTGGTACTGGCGTCATGACAATCACCCCATGGCATTCTGCGGTTGACTTTGAAATTGCCGAACGGCACGGACTTTCTCGTGAGCAAATAATCGATGA
Organism: Candidatus Kaiserbacteria bacterium RIFCSPLOWO2_12_FULL_50_10; assembly: GCA_001783515.1. Taxonomy (GTDB): domain Bacteria; phylum Patescibacteriota; class Minisyncoccia; order Phycocordibacterales; family UBA918; genus HO2-49-34. The sequence continues at coordinate 34,605 of MFMN01000010.1, forward strand.
GCGCGGCATCCTTCTCCCTATTGCCGGCGAATTCGCGGGGCAGCACATCAAGAAAGCGCGCGCGGCACTTATTGAAAAGCTTGCCGCAAAGGGGCTTGTGGAAAAAGTGGACGAAGCATACGTGCATAATCTCGCACTTAACAGTCGAGGCGGCGGCACAATAGAGCCGCAAATCAAAGCACAGTGGTTTATCGGTGTTGAAAAACCGTTTATCATTGAACACTCAGAAATATCAGGCGTGCCGTCGGGTTCTGAAGTTACCTTGAAGTCACTGATGAAGGCTGCGGTACAATTCGGTGATGTTACCATTGCACCGGATCGTTTCGATAAGATTTACTATCACTGGATTAACAATCTTCGGGACTGGTGCATTTCACGTCAGATTTGGTACGGGCATCGCATTCCGGTGTGGTACAAAGGAGATGAAATTTTTGTAGGAACTGCCGCGCCAGAAGGCGAAGGCTGGACGCAAGAATCCGACACACTCGACACGTGGTTTTCTTCGGGGCTTTGGACCTTCTCAACACTCGGCTGGCCAGAACAAACAGCTGACCTTAAAAACTATCACCCAACCGCCGTACTCGAAACAGGCTACGACATTCTCTTTTTCTGGGTGGCACGCATGGTGCTTATGTCGACATTCCTCCTCGGGCAGGTGCCATTCAAAAATGTGTATCTTCACGGGCTCGTTCGTGACGAGAAGGGAAGAAAGATGTCAAAGTCACTTGGCAACATTGTGAATCCACTTGACCTTATTGAGAAGTATGGCGCCGACGCGCTCCGTATGGGGCTTATCCTTGGTGCCGCACCTGGCAATGACCTCAACCTTTCTGAACAGAAAATAAAAGGCTACAAGCATTTTGCAAACAAGATGTGGAATATCACCCGCATGATTCTCATGAATACCGACGTGAGCCTCTACGCAAAACGAGCGGCGGTAGCACAGCATCCGCGCGATACTGAAATCCTTGCACAACTTGATGCGACGCATGCAGAAATTACGGCACACATGGAGGCATTCGAACTCCATCTCGCCGCAGAAAAGTTTTATCACTATGTGTGGCACGAACTCGCCGATCAAATTCTCGAAGAGTCGAAAGAGGTGCTCCATGGTGAGGATGCAGGTGCTCGCGAAGCGCGGGCAGTCGCGCTCATGCAGGTGCTTTTGAAGACCCTCACGATGCTCCATCCATTCATGCCGTTCTTGACCGAAACAATATATCAAAACCTTCCCGAAGAACTTCGGGAAGAGAAGTTCCTCATGGTTCGTAAGTGGTAGCTATATAAAAAGAGTACTCGGTACTCTTTTTATGTTATCTACATTGTTGTATACTCACAGGCATGACAATTGAACTCATTCGATTCATGGTACTTACGGCGCTTTCGGTGACACTGCTGGTGCACTTCTCACTTATCACCTTCATTCTTGCGCGCTGCTCCAAAATAGTGAACGCATGGATGCTGCTTGCTGTGGTGTTCTATTCAGCCTTGTGGGCGGGATCTGTTGTAGGTTCTATTCTTGCGCCAGACATCATGTGGCTTGCGCTGCGCTACCATTTCGGTATTGGCATGCTTGGGTTTTTGTATCTCTATCTCGCGCATTTCCCGAAGGAGACAAAACTTCAGATGCGTCACCTTGCGGTTGCGTCTTTCGCATTTGCTATTGCGCTGCTTGCATTTTTGCCAAACGCAATTGCGACGCAGCTTGATATGATTGGTTACGGCTATCAAAATACCTGGGACGGATGGCTCTATCCGATTGCGCGATTTGCCATATTTTTTTCTTTTATCAGTGTGATAATCGTTTTGGTGAATCATTTGCGTAATGCAAAAGGTGCGGCGCATATCATTCTTTCACAGCTCACCATAAGTGTTTGTGCGATTCTGCTCATAAATCTACTCCTCGTTTCAATCCTCCCGTATTTTGGCATTACGTCGCTCGTTGCGCTCACACCGGTTTCTAACATCATTCTCCTTATGACCATCACGACATTTATAGTGACCGCGCCGATGGCGGGCCTAGACGCACAGTATCACGCTCGTGTGAAATAAATTGCTTGCTCACGAGTAGTAGTAGATATGACAAGTCGTGAGAAGCTTGCCATCAAGATAATCGTAATTTCTATAACTATATGAACAAAGCAAAATATATCATCCTGCCAGCACTCGTAGGCACCATGGTACTTGGTAGCGCAGGTACCGCACTAGCTGCACAGGAAGGGCAGGATAACGGACAAGGCAAAGGGCGCGGACAAGAGATGCGTCTCGAAAAGCAAGAAGGAGGCGAACGAGGACGTTCTGATGAGGGGCGTCCTATGGATCGCATCATCGGCGAAATCACCGCACTCAGTGGTACAACGCTTACGCTTACCATCAAGGGCCCTGAGGATGAGTCAAAAACACTCACGGTGGATGCATCAAGCGCGACATTTGAAAAAATCACGTTTGATGGAACTATGGCGACCGGAACGAGGCCAACGCCAGTCACGCAAACAATTAGCGACCTTGCTGTGGGTGAAAAGGTTGCCGTCAGAATTGATGACGACGAAGATGTCGATGAAGACACAACCTCAGTTGTTGCAACAGTGGTAACTGAACTTTCAGGTGACATGCCAGAACGTCCCGTAATGATGGGCGGCGAACGACCTGCCTCGTCTACCAAACAAATGATGGATCCAGGAAAACGAGGCATCGTTGGTGAAGTCACTGATATGGATGGCGACACCCTTACGGTAAAAGCAATGAATGGTACAACCTATACCGTTACAGCTTCCGATGCAGAAGTAAAGAACCGTACAACAACCGAGACACTTTCAGATATTGCAGAAGGTGATCGCATTGCTGTTCGCGGAGAGATTACGGACACGACAATCGATGCAACCATGATTTTGACGGACATTCCTGCTGCTCCTGCAGACAAGAATGCTGATGACAAAGGGAAGGAGCGAAGCTTCTTCGGCAAAGTAGGCTCATTCTTCGGAAAGCTCTTTGGCAAGAAGGCTGAATAGTAAAAAGCGTGTTCTTGAACGCGCTTTTTATATGAAAGAAATTGCAGGGAACTGAGTAATACTATAGAGTAACACTACGATATGCAGGATATTGATGCACTTTCTGACGAAACAATAATCAAGCGTGTTTGCGCAGGCGAGACGTATTTGTATGGACATATTATGGATCGCTACGCTGACAAACTTGTGCGGTACGGGCGAAAATTTGTCACGGACAGCACCGCCATTGAAGACGCGGTACAAGACGTCTTTACGAGTGCCTACCTCAACATCAACAGCTTTGACACATCACGCAAATTTCAATCATGGATTTATCGCATTGCGCACAATGCCTTTGTGAATCTGTTGCGCCAGAAGAAACGTGCGTGGCTCTCGGTGGAATGGGATACGCTCGTGGCGTTCCCCTCATTTGACACGCACGATGAAGACGAGCGTCAGCGGAAAGAGATAGCAAAACTTATAGACGCTGGTCTCGAGGGGCTCGATGAGAAATATCGCGAAATCCTTCTCCTCCATTATCAGCACAACTTCGCGTATAAAGACATCAGCGACGTGCTGCATATCCCGATGGGTACCGTTGCGATACGTATGAAGCGGGCGAAAGCAGCACTACAGAAACAGTTACCTCACGACATATATGAAAAATAAATTTGATCACCTTAAGGAAAAACTCATGACCGATATTGCATCGGGGGTACTAACGCCTGCACCTCGCTGGAAAAAAATACTTCAGTCAGTGCTTTTAGTGACTCTCGTTCTCGCTATCTTTCTGCTTACGGCTCTAGTATTTGTCTATCTCTTCCACGCACTCCGCTCGGCCGGAATATCGGCGCTCCTCGGTTTTGGCTGGCGCGGCATCATCTTGTTTCTTTTTCTCATTCCGTGGAGTCTTATAGTTGTCGATATCCTTTTTGTCCTTCTGCTTATCCATATTGCAAAACGTTTTGAAATTGCTTGGAAAGTGCCACGCCTCTACCTTGCTATGTTCTTGCTTCTTGCTGCATGGAGCGCGGGCTACGTACTCGATAGGCCAGTGAATGAGCGTATGGAGCGAGAGGAGCTTTACGAACGTCCTGCACCTCCGCCAGTAGGCGAGGGGTTCACGCACGGTATCATCCTTACGCTCGATGCACCCGAGTGTATCCTCAGCATTGTTGACGAACGCACGGGCGATACTATAGAAGTATGGGCGGTGCCACCAGCGTGCGAGCAGCTTGTGCGCTATGACGTTGGCGAAAGTGTCATACTTGCCGGCACCGATGAAGATGGAATCCTTACGGTATACGGTATCAGGCATGATATCCGTCCATCACGAAGAGAGGACTAACAAAAGCACCGCACACGCGGTGTTTTTGTGTCGCCCTGGTATACTTACTGCATGAAGAAAATATTTGTCACACGAGCCATTCCCGAGGCCGGCATTGCGAAATTGCGCGATGCAGCATACGACGTTGTCGTGAGCAAAAAAGATGGCGTTCTTACCAAAGAAGAACTTATAGTTGCTTTGCATGCTGCGCCGTATGATGCGGTGCTCTCGCTCCTCACTGACCACATTGACGGTGACGTGCTTGATGCGGTGCCAACCGCAAAAATAGTTGCAAACTATGCGGTTGGGTTTGATAATATTGATCTAACTGCAGCGAAAGAACGAGGCGTGACGGTGACAAATACACCGGGCGTGCTTACGCAGGCGGTAGCAGAGCATACCTTTGCGCTTCTCCTTGCCGTAGCGCGCCGCATTCCCGAGAGTGACCGCTTCACGCGCGCAGGGAAGTATGTTGGCTGGGAGCCCGAGCTTCTTGTCGGTGCGGAGTTAAAAGGAAAGACACTTGGACTCCTTGGCGCAGGGCGTATCGGTGGCGAAGTCGCACGTATTGCGCTTGCCTTTGGTATGAAGGTTACCTACTACGATATTGCACAAAATGTGCCACTCGACGCGATTGGCGCAACGTACTCCGCGTCGGTGGATGATGTGCTCCGCGGCGCCGACTTTGTCTCAATCCACGTCCCGCTCCTACCAACAACGCAGCATCTTATCAGTGCTGAGCGCCTTGCGCTTATGAAGAGAGCGGCATACCTTATCAACACTTCGCGCGGGCCCGTTATTGATGAGGTGGCGCTTGTTGCCGCGCTTCGTGCTCATACTATCGCAGGTGCTGCACTCGACGTCTTTGAGTATGAACCCGCGCTCACCGAAGGTCTTACCGAACTCGAGAATGTTGTGCTTACGCCACACATAGCTTCAGCAACCAAAGAAGCGCGCGACGCCATGGCGCTCCTCGCCGCTGAAAATATTATTACCTTCCTGAACGGAGAAGCTCCACCAAACAAAGTAGCATGAAACTCCCCGCACGGAGCGCTGGGTATCCCCCGCAGCACTCCGTGCGGTACCGGGGAGTTTACTGCATGCATGCGCCGCCCGCCGGCGGCACTAATTTTTTGGTTGCATTCATCCACTAGCAGAGCTAGTGGTGTTCTGCAACACTGCAGATAAAAACAACAGACCTCCGCGAATGGAGGTCTGTTGTTTGTCTATTTCGGCACATTTGCAAAGGTATTAATTGCGGTGAGTACAGGCTTCAGCTTTTTGCCGTAGGATGTTATTGCGTATTCTACACGCGGTGGGTGGACAAGGAATTCTGTACGAGTGATGAGTCCCTCTTCTTCGGCGAGTTTGAGCTTGAGGGTGAGGGTGCGACGCGAGATGCCAGGGAGCAACTCGACAAGTTGTGTAAAACGTAGCGGTGACGTAGCAATGAGTGCGCGAAGGATGAGGAGGAGCCAAAAATCACCCACAAGTTTTGTTGCGGTGCTCATGGGGCAATCCGTGCAGACTTTCGGTAGCTTTCGTGGCATAGAGTACGTATACCACACGAATTGTTGTGTGTCTAGTTTACGAAGTAAACTAAGAGATGGTATACAATGCTGTACAAAGTAAATCAAAAAATAAAGTATGCATTCAATCCATGACGCGCTCACGTGGCGCTTCGCAACCCATGCATTTGATACAGCCAAGAAAGTATCAGATACAGATATCGACGCCATCGCAGAAGCAGGGAATCTTATGCCGACCGCATATGGTCTCCAGCCGTTCCGTATTATCAGCATTGCTGACGATGCCAAGAAAGCAAAGCTTCTCGAAGCAACCTATGGTCAGACACACTATGTAGAAAACTCACATCTTTTCGTACTTGCTATTCGTACCGATATTGATGCGGCTATGATTTCTGAATATGCGCGCCGTATTGAAACAACTCGAGGATTCTCCGAAGGTTCTGCATCAGCATTCGAAGATATGATGCTCGGCGACATTACGAATCGTCCGCAAGACTCACTCCCCGCATGGGCGACAAAGCAAGCGTATCTCGCGCTTGGCGGCATGATTGCAGAGGCGTCACTTCGTGGTATCGACAGTCACGTTGCAGAAGGATTCATGCCTGATGCATATGACGAGATGCTTGGACTGAGGGAAAAGAATCTTCACACAGTCGTGATTATGGCAGTCGGCTATCGCGCGGCATCTCCGCTAGATGAGCAGCGCAAGTCGGCAGTGAAGGTGCGCGTGCCGAAGGAAGAAATGCACATAAAACTCTAAGCATCTATGACATTCAATCTCTACGAAGCGACCGTGCCCGGGTTCATCCGCGCACTTGCGGCACTTAAGGAAAACCTCAAGAAAGGCGAAGCGTACGCAGTCAGCCGCAAAGCGTTCTTTCATCAAGAAGGACAGCTCGAGGGCGACCTCCTCAAACAACAACTCATGTTTGATCAGTTTAACCTGCTGAAACAGGTGCAGATTGCGTGCGACAATGCAAAACTTGGCGCCGCACGTATTGCTGGCGTGGAAGCTCCGGTGCACGCAGATAACGAAACAACATTTGCGGAACTGTACGCGCGTATCGACAGCGTTATCGCCTTCCTGCAAACACTTGAACCGTCGGCATTCACAGGAAAAGAAGAGACCGCTATCGGCAACCCCTATTGGGAAGGAAAGACCATGCCTGCGAGGGGCTACGTCGTGCATCATCTTGTGCCAAACTTTTATTTCCACGTCACTACCGCATATGCGATTATGCGTGCAAGCGGCGTACTCCTCGGAAAGTCCGATTTCTTTGGCGAGCGACGCTTTCTGCCTGCATAGGAAGTTAAAGTGAAAATGGTATTTCTAGGATTACCGTATACACTATCCATATGGCAATGAGTAAGAAATTTCAGCCTAAGTATAAGCGCATGATGGAACGTCTACGTACGGCTCGTCTTGAAGCGAACATGACCCAAGAAGAGGTCGGTGCGAAAATCAAGCAGCCGCAGGCGTTCGTCTCCAAAATAGAACGCGGCGAACGAAATGTCGACGCAATCGAAATGGCAGAACTTGCAAAGCTCTACAAGAAGTCAATCGACTACTTCGTAGGATAACGGCCCCTTTATAACCAAAAGGGTACACCGTTGCTTATATCAAGGCACCACAAGAAAACACTGCATATGCAGTGTTTTCTTGTGGCCATTTCTCACTATCCTGCGTGGTGATATTTGCTGCCGTGCGTAATTGCTCGTGCGCGATACGCTTGCTCAAGCACCATGATGCGCGCAAGGTCGTGTGGGAAAATCATATCACTGAGCGAAATGACGACGTTTGCCCGTTTGCGTACCGCATCGCTCATACCGTATGCACCACCAACAATACAGACGGCGCGCATGCTGTTCGACGCCACCTGTTCAAGAACATGTGCGAATTTTTCAGAAGAGTAGCGAGCGCCGCGCTCATCGAATGCGATCACGAAATCCTTGTCGTCGATTACTTTGAGCATTTTTGCGCCCTCGTCAGTGCGTCGTTTTCCTGCATCGGTTTCCTTACTGTTGATAAGCTGTACCGAAACCTTCTCCGTGCGGGAAAGTCTCGACTCGTAGTCGGTCCCAAGTGTTCGTGCGTCAGCGTCCCACGAACCACCGCCAAAAAGAAAAAGTATTTGCATGCAAAAAGTGTAGCAGAATTATGTACTTTTGTCATTCGCTATGACGGGGTATACTGAAGATATTAGTGGTTAAGGAAAAAACATATGTTGACGTTATTTGTGAAGTCGGGCTGCCCGTATTGTGCGAAGGTGCTCATGGCAGCTGAGGAGCTCGGGCTCTCGTTTGAGGAGAAAAATATAGCTGACGACGCTGTGGCAGAAGAGCTCATTGCGCTCGGCGGCACACGACAAGTGCCGTATCTTGTTGATAGCGACCGGTCGGTGGCAATGTATGAATCCGACGATATTGTCGAGTATCTGCGCGCCCACTATGGCAGCCATCCGCTCGAGACGGAAGGGGAGACAGTGCCTGCGCACGATGGTGAAGAACTCTAAGGAGTATATGTTCGTCCGTGTGCATGCTGTCCCGCATGCAAAAAAAGAGAAAATGCTCGCTGAGGCACAGGAACACGTCTATACCATTTCCGTACGCGAGCGAGCCGAGCAGAACGCGGCAAACAAGCGTATTCGTGAACTCGTAGCAGTTCACTACAAGGTTCCTGTCACGAAGGTGCGCATGCTCACAGGGCATCGTTCCGCCTCAAAGCTCTTAGAAATTATCCAAATAAATGAATAATACTATGATTACACACATTAAGGGGTCACATGCAGATTTAAGCGACATTGAGCGCGAGCTCGTCGAAGAGCGCCTTGTCGTCCTTGAGTCGCTTCAAAATGGGGAAGAAGCCTACAGCTGCGAAGTTGAGGTTGAGCGCTCTGCGCATCACCTCAATGGCGACGTCGTGCGTGTTGAGGTTGTCCTTGCGCTGAGGGGAGACGTCTTCCGTGCAGTTGCAACACGCGACACGCTTGCGAATGCGCTCGATGAGGTCCGTGAAGAAATCACCCGTATGGTTCGTGAACATCGCGACAAAAAACACACACTCTTTAAGCGAGGCGCCCGAAAGGTACGCGCTTTGTTTGGGAAGGAATAGTCTCGCATCACCATCCATCACTTGTCATCCTCGGGCATTATTAAAATAGTGAGCGATAGCGAACATATTTTAAAATGAACCGGAGATCCAGGCTGACGAGCGCTGCTTATAGTCCTGGATCCCCGGCTATATGAAAAGAATACACGGACTAGCATCCGTATTTCTTTTCTATATCCCGAGAATGACAATCCTTAGGGGGCCTAATTTTTATCTTATGAAATCCATCTCTTTTTTGCCCTCTGGAATCACGCGAAGTGGTGTGAAGGCTGTGCCGTCAAATGTTGCGGTGATAATTTTAATACGAACCATGGTGCCGGCGCGTTCCTCAAAAAAGTATGTCCCAATCGTATCGGCATATGCGCGATACTTTCGCCAGTTGTTTGCAGCATGCACCTCATCGAGCGTGAGTTCGCCGTCGCTTTTTTCAAATTTACCACAGCGTGTTGCGAGCGAATGCTCTTGTGGCTGCGGAATAATTTCTCCTGCAAGATACTGGGGGAGTGTTATGATAAGCATTTTGGCCCCGAGCTCGATAAGTTTCGGACGGAGCTCGCGAACGGTCCACTGCGGCTCAATTGCGATTTTCTCTTGTGCAATGATATCGCCCGCATCGAGTTCATAGACCATCTTTTGAATCGTTACACCGGTCTCCGCATCGTTCGCAAGAAGCGCTGCCTCCGTTGGGGTTGCGCCGCGGTATTTTGGTAAGAGGGAATAGTGGATGTTCAGAATGCCCTGCGGGAACAAGACAATGAAGCGTTCAGGAATTATTTTGCCGTACGCGACACATATCGCATACGAAGCCTGCGCTTCCGCAAGTCGCACCTGCGCGTCGTCGTCAAGTTTCTCGGGCATGAAGACAGGGATATTGTGCGATTCTGCAAGAACTCTCACGGGCGACGGCGTCATAACTCGTCCGCGTCCTGCGGGGCGGTCAGGATTCGTCACAACTAAGGACGGTACGAAACCAGCAGTGAGAAGCGCCTGCAGCGTCTCCGCAGCAACATGCGGCGTGCCAAAAAAGATAAAAGATTTCATTCCGTGCACTATAGCACATGCATATGTTTTGCACAGCCGTGCTATACTCCCGATATGTTCATCGAGAGCCTTGAGCTTCGCTGGCACTTGTCATATGAATAGACTCGCACATCTTCGTCTTACGACGATTTGGTACGCTGTATCCGCACTTATTGCTGCTGCCGCACTACTTGTCGGCGTTTTTGCGTTTGCGCCGGCCACAGAACTCACCATCTATACCTGGGAAGACTACATTGCTCCTGAGGTTGTCGCTTCGTTCGAAGAGACCTATCATGTCGAGGTCAGCATTCATGAATTTGAAAGTGAGTTTGACCTTGTTCGTGCATACCGTGAGCAGCCTGACCTCGACGCGTACGACCTTATTTTCTTCAGTGACACCGTTGCAGAAGAACTCCGCCGGCTCGGGGTGCTCTCTTCCATAAAGAAGAATCAAGTACCAAATATTGAGTATATAGCACCGACACTCCTCGATACGCGCGTCAATGCAGAAGGGCTTCATGCCGTTCCGTATATGTTTGGCACGACAGGCATTGTGTATAACGAGAAATACGTTGATGCAGATACGGTGGATTGGAGCAGTTTTTGGGACGAGCAGTATAGAGGGAAGTCGTGTCTTTTAAATGACGAGTCTGAGGTTATTGCTGCTGCCGCATTGTCGCAAGGTTTCGATGCAGTCCCGACAAATGATGCGGCAATGCGCGAAGTCACCGCTCTCGTGCGTCAGTATACAGAGAACGACGGAACCTACTGCGGCGATGTTGGGCAAACGGAGGAGCTTGTACAAGAGCGCCTTTGGATTGCCCAAAACTGGAACGGCAGTGCGATTCCTGCGCTCGACGAAAACCCTTCGCTTGCCTACATTATTCCGAGAGACGGTGGGCGACTTTGGTACGACATGATGGCAATTCCGCGCGGCGCAAAGCATGCGCGCACTGCAACCCTGTTTATTAACTTCATCAACGAGCCTCGCGTTGCGGCGGAGAATGTCATGTATCTTCAATACGCCTCGGTCAATGACGCTGCACGCGAATACATTGATCCAGAGATTCTTCAGAATGAAATAATCTATCCGTCAAGCTCAACACGAGCACGCGTCCATGCCTCTGCAGATTTCCCCTACTATGAAGCCGTCGCCGACATGCGCGACGAAATAAACGAGATTATGCAAGAAGGAAAGTTTATAGAATGAAAAAAAGCGCACCGTGATGGTGCGCTTTGCAATAATTGCAAAAAGTTTTGTGTATTACTTTGCGAGTCCCAAATAGGGAATCAGCTTCGACGGGTCGAGGTCGCGTCCGCGGAATGCGCGGAAGGATTCCGTCATGGAGCGTGAAGCGCCCGGTGCAAGAATTTCCTTGCGGTAACGCTCGGCAACGGCTGCATTTGTCAGCCCGCCTTCTTCCTTGAACGCAGCATATACATCCGCCACATACCCCTCGGCAATCATGTAGCTGCAGTAGCCCGCAGCATACCCTCCCGAAAAGATGTGGGTGAACGAATGTGGGACACGAAGTTCCGGATGACTCGGACGCATCAGGATTTCCTGCGAAAGGTCGGTATACAACGCAAGGAGCTTATCTTCCGTATCACATGCATACAAATGTGCGAACCAGTCAAAGAAGCCGGACAAGACTTGCCGCGCAACCATCGAACCAGACTCCCAATGTCGTTGTGCAATGAGTGCATCGAGGAGCTCGTCGGGAATCGGCTTGCCACTTTCGTGGTGTGCAGACATCTCCTTGAGCACCTCGCGCTCCCAGCACCAGTTCTCGAAGAATTGACTGGGGAGTTCGACGGTGTCCCACTCGACATGCATCATGCTGGTTGCGGCATAGCTTGTTTCTGCGAGGAGATGATGAAAAACATGCCCCGACTCATGGAAGAGGGTGATCATCTCGTCGTGCGAGAGGCACGCCTCGCCACTGGCTGGCTTACGGAAGTTGCCCACAAGGTGTGCGACGGGAAGCTGTGTCACTTCGCCGTTCACCACACGACGACTGAGCGCCGAGTCCATCCATGCGCCACCCTGCTTGCCTGTGCGTTCAAAGAGGTCCATGTACAAGCCGGCGACCGTTTTGCCCTGTTTGTTTTTGACGGCAAACGCGGTGACACTTTCGTGCCACACGCTCGCGCCCTCAATCGGCGAGAGCGTCACGCCCCACCAGTTCTCGAGAATTTCAGAGAGTTTGGCGAGCACCTTGCTCAGCGGGAAGTACGTGCGGACTTTTTCACTGTCGAACTGGAATTTCTCGTTTGCAATGATGTTTGAGATGTATGCATTGTCCCATGGCTTGAGTTCATTGATACCAAGTTCCTTTGCCTTTCCTTGCCAGGTGGCAAAGTCTGCCTGGGCAGAGGATTGTGCTGCGACGCCAATGGTGTGAAGAAAATCTGCCACACCTTCAACGCCAACATCTCTCGCCGCCTTTGTGGCGAGAGACAGCTCATTGAATGACAAGAACCCGAGCAGCTTTGCTTTACGCGCACGCAGCATAAGGATGCGCGGCATGAGTGCGCCGTTGTCAGCGTCTTTGGCGACGCGTGACAGCGAGGATGCACGTGCATAACGGGCGGTCCAAACTTCCTTGCGGAGCCAGCGGCTATGCGCGTGTTCGAGCACGGCCATCGTGTCACTTATCCCGAGCGTAATGAGCGCGCCGTCCAGCCCTTTCTTTTTGGCAGCGTCACGCATGGCGCTTTGCACTGCTTCGGGAATGCCTTCTAGGCGACGGCAGGCCTTCATCGGAACATGGAGCGACCAAGCATCCGTTGATGTGGTGACGTTGTTTGCGAACGTTGTTGCAAGCGACGCCAGTTCTTGGTTAATGTCGCGCAGCTCGTCCTGCTCTTTTTTCGGCAGGTCAGCACCCGCAAGCGTAAACGATTCAATGGCCTTCAAGACGATACGCTGCTGCTCCGCGGTAAGCGTCGTGAAATCATCGCGAGCGCGTACCTCTTTGATGGCCGCAAACAAACCAGCATGGAAAACCATGTCCGCGCTGTACTGGACGTCAAGCGCATTCACTGCATCCACCGCTTCCTTGAGTTGTGGGTATTTCTCCTTCATCGTCATAAAGAGATGATGGAGCGGCCCGCGGAGGCGTGCGATCTCGTTGTCATTGTCCTCATCGGCATTGATGTCTGCAAACGTTGGCGACGCAATCGACGCCACATGGTCAGCAAAAGCACGGCCGTTGTCATACAACCGCTGGAGCTCTGCAAGCGTCTTGGCTGCATCAAACGTCTCCCACACGGGGAGAGTCAAACCATCGCGAATTTCGTACTTCATTGGAAACCCCTTTTCAGTTAGTTAAGGAACAGAGAACTTTCTGCTGCCGACAGACTAGTACACTCTACTCAGGATGTCAACGCATGCCGGCGCAGTACACTGTTTGAATCCTATGTCCTCTCGTTATAGCAACAAAAAATCTGCGAGACGCAGATTTTTTATTATTTGGCGGAAGAGGTGAGATTCGAACTCACGGTCCCCTTTCAGAGACGACTGTTTTCAAGACAGTTCCGATAGACCACTCTGGCACTCTTCCGTCCGTGTACTGTGCATTTCACGGTGTCGATACTATATCATTTTTTTAAAAATAAACAACTTTTTTCCGAGGTGGTGCTCCATGTGACAATTAGCGCATCTGTGCACACAAAAAAAGGCACCGCAGGGGAGTCCTGCGGCGCTGGAGCTAGACCATGATATGTCCATCGTCACCGGTGGGTAACAATTCGATTTCGTGCTCAGTGAACGGCACGTCTTGTTCACCGTCACGATGTGCATTGGGGGACGCAACATCATTGTGCGATGAACGCTTTCGATTCACCGCTTCGTGCTTACGGCGATGCGCGCGGGCTTCGTAGCAGTACAGTGCCATGCGAAGGTGGTAGAGCGCGTCTGCGGTTTCGTTGCAGGGAAGTACCTCGAACAGATACTTTGTGCGATCAATACATGCCCGTAATACCTCTTGTGTCTGCACGCCACCCCATTCCTCAGAATACTGGATCGCGCCGCCTGAGCGTTTTACAAACTTGAGTTCGCAGGTGCCGCCACCGAGCTCGCGAAGTTCGTAGATGTGTCCTTGATCGAGAACCTTCATGTCAACTTCCTTTCTATAAAAAACAGCCTACAGAGAGGCTATCATGTTCTTCTCCAAATGCAACACATGTGTATGTGTAGCGGTACAAAAAAGCCGGGCAGGGTTGGTGCTGCGCCGGCCGGGGTGGGTGAATGTGGTGCTGCATGTTTTAGCGCGCCTCCCAGAACTAGTTGTCGCCGTGGTGGCGATGGAAGACAGTGATCCAGCAGTTGCCGTCGAGGTCGTGTGTCTGGATGGGTGGCAGCAGAATCTCGGTCGAGAGTCGCTGGTGCTTGACCCACTCATTGAACTTCCTCTTGAGCTGCTCCTCGTTCTTGCCTTTGATGATTTCCATCATCAGGCCCTGGGCGGAGATGCTTTCCATGGTGTGCTCCTTTCAAACACGTAGGGTGCGCGATATGCGTCCCATTTGCTAAGAATACTCTTTCATCCTAAGAATGCAAGAAAGAATGAGGTGTGATATGCTGGCAGACATGATTGAAGGTATTGCGATAGTAGGCATCCTCGTGATGTCGATTGTGCTCCATGAGGTTGCGCACGGATGGATGGCAAATGCGCTTGGTGACCCGACGGCCAGGCTTGCGGGAAGACTCTCGGCAAATCCTGTCTCACACATTGACCCGATTGGCTCGATTTTGATTCCTGGTTTTCTCTACCTCACGCAGGCAGGATTTATGTTCGGCTGGGCAAAGCCGGTGCCGTACAATCCGCACCTTATCCGTGCACCATTCGGACTACAGCATAAGTGGGCGGAAGCGCTGGTTGCATTTGCGGGACCTGGTATGAATATAGTACTTGCGCTCACCTTTGCGCTGCTTATTCGCGTGGTGCCGGCACCGAGCCTTGTGGCGCTCTTTACCATTCCGATATACGTCAATATTCTTCTTGCGTTCTTCAACCTTATTCCATTTCCGCCGCTTGATGGCAGCAAGATTCTCTCGGCATTCTTGCCGCGCAGGGCTGCATATAGCTACGACCGCGCCATGCGTCGCGTTGAATCGTATGGTATGTTCGCGTCACTTCTCTTTATCTTCGTGTTTGTCACCTTCTTCTCAGTACCATTTTTTAGATTCGTCACTATGATTGTCGCTGCGTTGACATGATACAGAATTCGCGTACACTACACGAAGTCGCTGGCACTGCGCGCCACCTTTATGAGCGCCATGACAGCAATGTAAGAAATAAATAACACATTTTATGCACGAAGATCAGAATTTTCTCGAGATGGTAGTCAAGGCTTTGGTTGATCATCCAGAAGCAGTTGTTATTACCCGTACCGTTGATGAAATGGGAGTCCTCCTTTCACTCAAGGTACACGCAGATGACATGGGTAAAATTATCGGACGTTCAGGCAACACTGCCAAGGCTATCCGTACACTCCTCCGTGTTGTTGGCATGAAGTACGACGCACGTGTCAACCTTAAGGTTGATGAACCAGAAGGCGGCCGCCGCCCTTCACTCTCTTCAGCAGACATTGCCGAAGCAAATGAAGCACCTACCGAAGTAGCAACAAACGGCTCAGGTCAGGTATCTGACGCGGACATCGATGCTGCAATTGACGGACTTAAGATTTAACTCATTACAAAAGGCGCTTCGCGCCTTTTGCTTTGCTCGTAAAACCGCTATGGGAAGCACGCATATTCCGAGTTGTCCACATTGACGTTTTTGCTGAACTCTGCTATATTGGCGGGGTTTGATGCCAGAAAAGATGAACGAAAAGGAACCCACCGTATTTGGGACCGTCACAGAGGTGTTACCAAACACCCTGTTTCGTGTTGTTTTAGATGGTACAACAGAACCAATTATTGCATACCTCGCGGGTAAGATGCGCAAGTTTCGCATCCGCGTACTTATTGGCGACAAGGTAGAGCTTGTTACCGACCCTTACGGCGGTAGAGCTCGCATTACGCGAAGAAAGTAACAGGGAAGTATAGTTGGTATTTTTGTACCCACCCACGCACTATATATGTCGGCGCTCTGGCAGTGAACGATATAGCATAGTACATGGCGTAACCTATTTTCTAGAAATAAGGTAGCTGAAGGGGGAACCAATCACATCAATCCATCAAATCGTTTTCTTCGGAGAACATATTATTAGTCATACACTAGTATGAAAGTACGATCATCAGTCAAAAAAATTAGTCCCGACGATCAAATCGTAAAGCGCCGCGGTGTAGTCTTCGTCATCAACAAGAAGAAGCCTCGCCATAAGCAGCGCCAGGGTTAATCCGTATCTATATGCGAATTGTAGGTATCAATATTCCAGACAACAAGCATCTCTCGTACGGTCTTACCGCTGTGTACGGCGTTGGTCTCGCGCGAGCGCAGAGCATCCTCAAGGAGCTCGGCATCGACGAGTACACCAAAGCCCCAGAGCTTACGACTGAACAAGAAAACGCGATTCGTGAAAAAGTTGAATCTTTCACAATCGAAGGTGACTTGAAGCGTGAAATCGCGGCAAACATCCGTCGTCTCAAAGACGTCGGTTCGTACCGCGGTTCTCGTCACGCAAAACGACTTCCAGCGCGTGGTCAGCGCACGAAGACAAATTCACGCACCCTTAAGGGCGTGAAGAAGACTATGGGTAGCGGCCGCCGCAAACTCGAAAAGACCTAAAACTTCCAAAATTGGTCCATCTGCACCTTGCAGAAGCTAATTTTTATCTCCGCCGTATGTTGAATACGTCTACAATAAAAATTACCTCCTGCAAGACGCACCTGAACTCAATTTTGAAAGTTTTAGACTCAAGAGATTACGTCTCCGTATTCTATAGTTTAAGACCACACACTAACTCATTATATGGGAAAGAAACGAATTATTAAAAAGTCAGGTGGTTCGTCAGCAAACGCACAGCGCGCACTCGCACGAGTGCCGAAGATGAAGGTTGCATCAGGTACGTTTAACGTAGCTGCGACGTTCAACAACACCATCGTCTCGCTCTGCGACACGAAGGGCAATCTTGTCCTTCAGGCGTCAGCTGGTGCAATCGGATTCTCCGGTTCACGTAAGTCGACACCGTTCGCTGCCACTAAGGTTGGCGAACTCCTCGCAGAGAAGGCAGCACAGATGGGTATGAAGGAAGCGAAGGTTGTTATTAAGGGGGTTGGCCCAGGTCGTGAATCTGCACTCCGCGGATTCATTACTAAGGGTATCGTTATCACATCCATCACTGATGTGACACCGGTGCCGCACAACGGTCCACGTCCGAAAAAGCCTCGCCGAATCTAATCTGAACACACTATGAAACTAGGACCAAAGTTTAAGCTCGCCAAGCGCCTCGGTGCCCCGATCTTCTCGAAGACCCAGTCAGTGAAGTTCCAGAACTCACTTGCGCGCCCCGGCCGTGTTCTCAAGAACCGCCGTGGCAATATGTCCGATTACAAGAAGCAGCTCCTCGAAAAGCAGAAGATGCGCTTCACGTACGGACTCTCTGAACGTCAGTTCAGTACCTACGTTGCAAAGTCAATCGAATCTGGCCATCAGCCGATTCCTGCACTCATGGCAATGCTCGAGTCACGACTCGACAGCGTCGTGTACCGTCTCGGTATTGCAAAGACTCGCACACAGGCTCGTCAGCTCGTGACCCATGGTCACATCACGCTCAATGGTCGTAAGCTCAACATCCCTTCAGCTATTGTAAAAAATGGCGACGAAGTGGCTGTCCGTGAAGGAAGCCGTTCAATCGGACTCCTCGCAGGCTTCGCCGAAAAGCACGCTGCACAGTCAGTACCTGCATGGCTCACCTTCGATGCAAAGAAGATGAGCGGCACCATGAAGCAAACGCCGGTAGTAGATATGAAGGAGCAGCTCTTCAATCCAGAGCTAGTTCTCGAATACTACAGCCGATAGTCATTCACTCAAAATTGGCACACTTGCATCGACTTCACAGATTTTTATCCTCATCGTACTTCGGGTACGACTCCGGTAAAAATATGCTCCAGCCGAAGCAATTGCACTCAATTTTGAGCGAATGCCAATTGTTCTAAATTACGTCTGTAATTTGAATGAAAGATTTATTAAACATATTAGACTAACGTACTATGCTTGACACCACTGTTGCGCTCCCGTCGCAGCCACGCGCAATTCTCGAAGAGGGAAATGCAGGAACCTATGAGATTGACGGCTTCTATCCGGGTTACGGACATACGCTCGGCAACTCATTGCGACGCATTATTTTGTCGTCGCTTCCCGGAGCTGCTATCACGCACGTAAAAGTGCAGGGAGCAGAGCACGAGTTCTCGGTGCTCGATGGTGTTCGTGAGGACGTTCTCACGATTCTTCTCAACTTGAAGCGTCTTCGCTTCAAGATGCACGATACTACCGAGCCAATCACCGTTACGCTCAGCGTAAAGGGACCTGGTGTAGTATCTGCAGAGCATATCGATTGTCCGGCGACTATCGAGGTTCTCAATCCTGATCAGTACATTGCGGAAATCACCGGCAAAACTGACCTCACCATCGAAATGACCGTCGCACACGGACTCGGGTATGTCGCTCGCGACGTACACGAAAAAGAGCGCATGACAGTCGGTGTGATTGCGCTCGATGCGGTGTTTACACCAATTCGTCGCGTCAACTACGATGTTGAACAGATGCGTGTCGGCGATCGAACCGACTACAACCGTCTCCGTATCACTATCGAAACTGATGGCACCATGACGCCGCGTGAAGCGCTCGAACGCTCTATCGCAACCATGATTCATCAGCTCAAGGCAATCATCGGCTTCCAAGATGAAGTCGCTGCTGCGCCGCAGGTAGCGCTCGAAGAAGTTGTGGCTGTCGAAGAACCAGACGCAGATACCCTCAAGACACGTATTGAAACACTTGACCTCACGGCACGCACCATGCGTTCACTCGAGGCAGCAAGTATTCGTACGGTCGGCGGACTCGTTCGCAAGACACGTGAGGATATCCTCGCGCTTGATGGCATCGGCGACAAGGGTCTCGACGAAATCGAGGACGTACTCAACAGTCTGAACGTTAGTCTAAAGGCATAAACCTATGCGACATCACTCGAACATGCGCAAGCTCAGTCGAACTCGTCGTGGACGCACCGCACTCCTTCGTGGACTTGCAGTAGCACTCTTCACGCACGGGAAAATCGTTACGACTGAAGCAAAAGCACGCGAGCTCCGTCCGTTTGCTGAAAAGCTCATTACGGCAGGGAAGGCAGGCACCGTGGCAGCACGTCGCCTCATCGCCTCTGCACTTGGTGAGCCAAAGCCAGAAATCGTTCAGAAGCTCGTCGATGAAATTTCTGTAGCACACAAGGATCGTCCTGGTGGCTACACACGTATTATCAAGATGGGTCGCAGCCAAGCTGGTCGCGACGAGGCAGTCATCGAACTCGTATAATTCTATGGAAACAAAGATCTACACACTCGATGCAACTGGCGCAAAGCCAGGACGTCTCGCAACACAGATTGCACACATCCTTCTTGGTAAGAACACACCTGATACAACACGTAACCTTGTTGCGAATGTACAGGTTGTCGTCGAGAACGCATCGAAACTCGACATTACCGAAAAGCGCGGCACGGAAATCTTCCAGACCTACTCTGGTTACCAGGGCGGTCAGAAGAGCGAAACGTGGGCACACCTCGCGGCACGTCGTGGTATCTCTGAGGTACTCACGCGTATCGTCGGCGGCATGCTCCCGAAGAACAAGCTCCGTACTCCACGACTCAAAAACCTTATTATTAAGGATTAATAGTACCGTTCTTCCAAAATTTGCGAATTTGTACTGGCTTCAGAGAATTTTTATCCTCATCGTACTTGGGTACGACTCCGGTAAAAATTCTCCTCCACCCAGCACAACTTCATCAAATTTAGAAAGAAGTACCAAACCCAAACAATGGCAAACTCATTTATTGAAGCGATCGGACGTCGTAAGACCGCATCCGCACGAGTCCGTTTGACTCGCGCGAACAACACCACTGTTACCGTTAACGACAAGGAAATGACGACATACTTCCCGTATGTCACCCTTCAGAACATGGTAACCGATATCCTCAAGACAGAAGGCGCAGGCATCGAGAACTACACCATCACCGCACGAGTTGCAGGAGGTGGTATCGCATCTC
>MFMN01000010.1:54792-64496 GCA_001783515.1 Candidatus Kaiserbacteria bacterium RIFCSPLOWO2_12_FULL_50_10
CTCAGGCAGAGGCAGTACGCCTCGGTATTGCACGCGCACTTCTTAAGGAGGATCTCGCACGACGTACACTTCTTAAGGCTAAAGGCTACCTCAAGCGAGACCCACGCGCGGTCGAACGAAAGAAGCCGGGCCTCAAGAAAGCTCGCAAGTCACCATCTTGGTCAAAGCGTTAGACGCACAACCCATCTTGGCGCAAGTCGACAAGCAAAATACCGCAATCACCAGATTGCGGTATTTTGTTATTCTTCGTTTACAGAGTAAAAGCCGCATCAGAACTGAATCAGATGCGGCTGTGTGCGTGTGGGGCTGGATGATTAGCCGAATGCTCGGAAGACTCCGAAGAGGATAATCCCCATGCAAATGAGTTCGGGTGCAGCGTCACGGATATTTCGTGTACCCTGCACAATATCCACGAGCGTAGAAATAAAGACCATGCCAACCCCAATGGAAACGACATGTTCGTAGGTGACAACCATGGTGCGTCTCCCAAAAGAAATTAGTACATCCCACCGTAATGTAGGCGGGCACGAGTGAACAATATCAAGATTGTTATACCTTATGTGTGTAATATAGCAAGTCTTGCGGACGGTTATCTTCGAGAACTCACAAATGATGCGGCGAGGAATGCGAGACCGACACTACCGACGATTACTTCGGGTATGTGGATGAAGAGGCCTGCGTACATCATGGTAGCAAGGGCAAGGAGCGCCCAGAAGGCGCCGTGCTCAAGATATTTGTACGTATCGAGGGTGTTCCTTTCTACGAGCATAATGGTGAAAGAACGGACGAAGAATGCGCCGATGCCGAGGCCGATAGCAATGATGAGAATGTTGTTTGAAAGAGCAAACGCACCGATGACGCCATCAAAAGAAAATGAAGCGTCGACAACTTCAAGATAGAGGAATGAGGCAAGCCCCGCTGAAGCAACGGATTTTGTCATGTCTTTGCCGACATGCTCAGTAAGTGTCTCTATCCATCGCACAAGCGTGAATGTTATGATTCCAGAAATACATGCTACAAGGAAGGGGAATTGTATCGGGGCAGGGAGGTGATAGGCAACGAGCGTGCCTGCACCGAGTACAAGCATGACTTCCGCAAGATAGAGTCGCCCTATTTTTTGAAGATACATTTCAAGACGATGTATCCAGTGCACCTCTTTCTGTGCATCAAAGAAGTACGAAATGCCGACCAAGAAAAGAAATGATGCGCCGAAGCCGATGATGTATGGCTCTGCGGTGAGCATGATTCTCTCGTACGCAGGTGAATCGTAGAGCGCGAGCCGCAGGGCTTCTCCCGGTGAGAGCGCGCCAATAACTGCAACAATAAGAAGAGGGAAGAGGACACGCATACCGAAGACGGCGATGAGCATGCCCCAGGTGAGAAACCGTCTACGCCATAGCGCGTCCATATTTTTGAGAACTCGGGCATTCACGATAGCGTTGTCAAAAGAAAGTGAGACTTCGAGCACGGCGAGAACAATGACAACAAAAAGCACATCGAGGAGGGAAGTGATAGTTCCCTGTTGTCCATAGCCGATCCATGCAGCAGCAAGGAGTCCTATACTTGTCGCAAGGACTGAGCCTTTGAAATATTTCATGGAGAGGAGTATATCATGAAGCACGCGGTGTATGCTACCGAGTGCCGGTTGCTCGTGTTTGCCGTTCTAACGCTGGATCCTTACAGGATGACAAAAGTTAGGAGTAGTGCTCTAGATTGGTTTTGTGGTTAAAGTTGGCGTGTATTTAACTACCAATCAATCTTAAGCTTTATATTTTCCTTTTGTCATCCTGTAAGGATCCAGCGTCACAGCATTAGCCTCTATTCCTAGAATCTGCGTAATACAGAGAAAAATACACGCTATATATTGTGCGACATGAAAGGTAGGTGATTACTGGTATGTAGGGAAGTGGTGTGTGGGGTTAGGCTCACGAATGGACGGCTAGGTTTTATGCCTTCGTGAACCTTTGGTTTAGTATATAATGATTGCTATGGTTAGTAATTTGTACGAACGTCGTAAAAGTACGTCTTACGACGCCTGACATTCCGCTTGCGCTCCATATCAGTCATCGTAATACTTAATTTTTACGACATAGAAGGGCTGCATTATATAAAGCAACTAACTAATCACAATGAGTAGTTAGCTATCTATAATACCCCTCTATGTCGTAAAAGATATATTGTGCGACACTTATCCATCCGCATAGTAGCGCTACTCTTCTGGTATTTCCTCGAGGGCGCTTTTCAAAATTGTGTCACCTTCACCGAAATGAAAACTTCCTTTGAAGCACTTCCCTGCGAAGAAGAGCGGCATCCAGTGAATATCGTCTGGCCACATTTCTGTGTAAGGAATAGACGCAACGGTAAACCACTCCGGCTTCATCTCCTCTGTCTCTTCGGGAGTGCCTTCAAAATGCTCTGCTTTAAAAATATGCACCTCAAGAATCTCCTCAGGGTTTCGCTCAAAAGAAAACTCGAGCACTCCCCTCTTCTTGAGCTCTCCCACTGATACACCACACTCCTCGAGCACCTCACGTCGTGCTGCGTCCTCAATAGTTTCTCCCGCATCAACCTTTCCGCCAAAACCATTCCACCTCCCCTCACCGAAACCGCGTTTCTTCATACCAAGAAGCACCCGAGGGTGCTCATGAATAATACAAAGGGTAAGTTGTTTTCGTGTCATAGGGAAAGATTACTTTGTGAGTTCTCCAATGTCTGCATAGTTAAAGAGAACACTGAATTGTTTACACCAGACAAGCGCATAGCGATACTCTGCAATATCGACACCCTCAGGGACTTCGTAGTTTACGTTCCCTTCTGTGGCGCGGAGCTTGCCGAGACTTATGAATTCTTTTGCTTCGAGGTCTTTTGCGAGGTAGACATAGAGATCTGGGCCATTGATGGTTTTAAAATCTTCATAGCGGATGTATTTTTTATCATCGACGGTAACGATGTGTACCTTGCCAGACGCGGCATGTCCTGCAGTGCCAATAATCTGCGCCACCGCAAGATTAAGTGGGTCCAGAGTGTCGCTCTGAACGTTTGGCGACATCTCGTCGACTTTTACCGTACGAAAGAGCGGCGAGAAGGCATAGTAGGCAAACCAAAGTATACCGAGAGCACAGATGCCAACAAGTGTGATGATAATTTTTTTCATACCGTACAAAACGACAGCTTAAGGATTTCTATGAGAAGACCTCATCGAAAAGAGCTCAGAGAACTTCTTCTTCTCGATAGCAAAAATGTAGAATATTTCAAGAAGACCAAAGGTGTTAATGAGGAGAATACCGACAAACCACCACGGCTTCCCTGCTCTGCCGGCATGCCAGAGTCCGAGCCCCTTCCAAAGGAGTGACCAGACCATAGCGAGAATAAAGAATGAGAAGAACACAGGCATGCCAGTGACACCATCATAACCTCCCCACATCATGGGCCAGTCATAGTTCCCCCACATCATAGGTCCGCCATTCCACCCTGATTGATATATATTTGACATAGTATATGTATTATATAATAAACCGCTCGAGGCACTTCACAAAAGTATACACCATGAATCAAAGAATATGCAATGTCATGGCGCAAAAAACGCCACATGGTGGCGTTATCTACTACTGTCCGATGAGGAATTCGATGACATCGCCGTCTTTCACGATGTAATCCTTGCCTTCAGTGCGAAGCTTGCCGTTTTCTTTTGCGGCGGTGAGGGAGCCTGCCTGTACGAGGTCGGGGTAACTGACGACTTGCGCGCGGATGAATTTCTTTTCAAAGTCGGAGTGGATTGCGGCTGCTGCAACTGGCGCTGTCGAGCCACGCTTGAAGGTCCATGCGCGGGTTTCTTTTTCGCCGGTCGTGAGGTAGGACTCAAGGCCGAGGAGGTTGTAGCAGGCGCGAATCATGCTGTCGATACCGCTATCTTGTGCGCCATACTCGCGACGAAATTCAAGCTTGTCGTCCTCATGGAGGTCTTTGAGGTCGTGTTCGACGCCGGCGTCAATAACCACGTACTGTGCGCCCTGCGCTTCCACAAAAGCAGTGAAAGCTTGCCAGCGCTCGTCGTTCTGCTCGTCGAGATTGAATGCGCCAGCACGCTTATTGCAGACATAGAGGATGGGCTTCCAAGAAAGAAGGTTGAGTTGTCGTATGAAGAGCTTTTCTTCCTCAGTGAGCTCCGCGGTGTTTGCAAGCTTCCCTGTTTGTAGTGCTTCTGCAACTTTACGGAGCGCAGCGTACTCGGTCTCTGATTTTATGCCACGCTTCATGTCGCGTTCAACATTTGCGAGGCGCTTCCCTATTACTTCTTGGTCGGCAAGAATGAGCTCAAGGTTGATAACTTCGATGTCGTCGAGTGGATCGATACGTCCATGCACGTGATGGATGTCTTCATCGTCAAAAATACGGACAATCTCAGCAATCATGTCTGTCTCGCGGATATTTGCGAGAAAGGCGTTCCCGAGCCCTTCACCAGAGGATGCGCCGCGTACAAGCCCCGCGATGTCGACGAATTCAATAATCGCCGGAATAATTTTCTGTGTTTGTGAGATTTCTGCAAGCACCTTTAGGCGCGGATCAGGCACCTCAACAATACCTACGGACGGGTCGATGGTGGCAAACGGGTAGTTTGCAATAAGCACACCCTTATTGGTGAGCGCATTAAAAAGTGTTGATTTTCCAACGTTGGGAAGCCCAACAATACCGACTGAAAGAGACATGCGCGGAGTGTACCAGAAATGGCTAGAGTATGCAAAAGGCATGCCGGTGCATGCCTTTTGTTAATTGCTGTAGAGTGAGTAGTGGGTGCCGCTGATGTGGTCAAAACCGTTATCTGTTTTACAGAATGCAGGTGCTCCTGCGGCGCGGATTTGGTCACGGGTTGTGCAGCTCGCACCTTCCCAGACAGCTCGTATTCCCTTGCTTTGCGCCTCTTTAAAGAAGGCAACGGCTTCTGTTGCGTTTGTAACCATACTTACCGTGGCGTCAACACAGGTGCCGCTGCGATGGCAGTCCGCTTTATGCGCCATAGTTGGAGGTATTGCTTCCGTAATACGGAGACTGTAAAGACCGTTGAGTGCAACAAGACGGAGTGCTGTGCTTCGCTCTGCGTAGCACTGTGCCTGCTTGCAGGTAAGTCCTGCAGCCTTGAGATCATAACATTCGTAACAAATATACACCATGCCGCTAACCGAGCCTGAAATTGTTTCACCACCCGTGTTTGTTACGGGCGGAGTATTCGGCGTCGGATCTAGGACCGGTGTGATGACCCCGCCTGGTGCAGGAGTCGGTGTTGTTGGAGTGCCGGGCGTTACGGGAGTGGGCGTAGGATTTTCATCTCCCACGACGTTACCTCCCGTATTAACGGTACCAGTAGGAAGTGGGGCTGACTGCCCCTTGGTCGCTGTTGGCTGCGCCACGCATTGAATCTTGTTCCAGGTACCGAACTGCTGATCATTGAGGAAAAGCTTCATAACACTGTCGACAATCACCCAGGCACCAAGCATGAGTACAAAACCAATGACGATGTTTTTAAGTTTTCGACGAAAGACCTCGTGCACGAGCGGATCGCCTCCGCCCTTTACCACCATCTGAAAACCATTCCAGGCAAGACCAATAATAGCGAGCGCTGTTGCGAGAGTAATCGCCGCGTTGATAAGATTTTGGATAAGCTGTAATAAGTCACACGCCTGACAATCAGCACCCGAACACGGCACAAGGCCCGAAGCAAATGTTTGCGGATTCGGTGTTTGATTAGAAGGAGTTGTGGGCTGTGGAGACTGTGTTGTGTCTATCGGTGTTGGGTTAGTATCGAGCACCGGAAGGCTTCCTGTCCACACCCATCCTGAACCATTCCATACCCAGTCCGGGTTCGTAGATCCACTGCTCGTGTCGGTTGATTCGCTGTTGGTATCAGTTGACGTTTCTGTTGGTGGCTCCGCTGAATAGTCTGCAACAAGTAGTCCCGCAAGAACACGTTCTTTGGTTATCGAAGCAGGATACGAAAAATTGTAATACCGTAGCGTTGCATTTTCGGGAAGGTCATCGATACTTGGGTACGATATCTCAGTAGTTGTAGTATCATCAAAATAATTTATTTGCTTCCAAAGACGCAAAACGAGTCGTTGACTATCCGCGACTGAAAGGCGATGAAAAATCTCAACTCGTTTTAGGGGGTTGTTTGCAGCAATGTAGCCATAGAGAAGGCCTTGATTGTACCAAGAAACTCGCGGATCGGCAGTATTAGGGATTAACTTTATTCTCTGTGAATCAAGGTCGTCAACAAGCGCTACGGCAACACCCTCTCGCCAGTATCGCCCTGCAGGATTGGTGACACCATTATCTTTCTTAATATAGGCATTGAATATGTTTTTGTTCCAAGTGGCGGTATCGGTAAGGCTATTCCATGTAAGAGGGTGCCAGGTATATGGAAGTAACACCGTATTCAAATATGAGTACTGCCCTTTGTTTCCATGAATGGTGCGGTCGAGTTCAGTAACGTGTGCTGAAATGTCGCTCGGGTACTTGGATGCAATGCGGTCTACTATAGCTGTCCTGAACAGGGTGATACTCGACACGGGCTCTATGGCAAGCTGATGCCTATAGAAATCTGAGGTATCACTGCCTGTGTATGTATCGGTTATCAGAAGAGTTTTTAGGAGCGCCTCGTCTGTTGCCTCGAGGATATATTGTACTTCAACCTCCTTACAAGGATTTTGTAAGGTGGCACATCCTTGACTATCATACGAGTCTTTTAACGAAGATGTCGCCGTTTGTCCGAAAGCAACAAACGGCGTGCCAATTAGTATTGTTGCAATAATTTTCTTGTAAAACATACG
Source organism: Candidatus Kaiserbacteria bacterium RIFCSPLOWO2_12_FULL_50_10 (assembly GCA_001783515.1). GTDB lineage: Bacteria > Patescibacteriota > Minisyncoccia > Phycocordibacterales > UBA918 > HO2-49-34. The sequence continues at coordinate 61,617 of MFMN01000010.1, forward strand.
TTATTCGAGAATCTCTAGTTTACCTTGTGCGTTGCGAAGGATGCGCTGCGCTGCAAGGGTTGGCTCTTCTGCCATGGCTTCGCCTTCTGCGTGGGTGCGGTACATTACCGTAATGGTGTCTTTTTCGCTTTGCACCATGCCGTCATAGGCAATGCGGTCGTTCACGAAGTGTAAATCTTTGTGGATGAGTGTTTTTGTTTCTGCGTCGTAGGTAAAGAGTGCAACCATAAAGAATTGTCCGGTGCCGCCGAAGTTCACGTATGTTGGTACATAGACTGATGTGCCGTCAACAATTCCCCACGCACCTTGTGTGAAATCATCGCGGAACTCAGGAATAAAGACCGTTACCGTGCTCTCACCTTCGTCGGTTGCGCCGCCGAGGACAATAGCGTCGCCTGAGGCATATGAATCGATAGTTACGTCTGTTTCAGTTTCGCCTAGGGGGATATGCATGACTGCGCCGCGTAGCAGGGTTGGTACGTGCGTAGCGGTTAGAGCACTTTCCTCAGAAGGCGCCTCGAGCAGCGCATTTGTGTCGCGCACCACTAAGTACGCAACGCCACTGAGCACAATGATTGCCGCAATGCTTAAGGTGATTGTTTTCATAGTCCTTAGTATACCCCACAACGCGAGAAGCGAAAAGAAGCACGGGTGCTATCCATAGCGCGGTGCGGCTGCGACGGCTCCCTCGCGACTTATTTCGATATCGCCGAATCGAGCATCTTGGGTAGCGTTTGCGTTTCCGTGTCGCACCATTTCGAGCACCGCAAGGAAGCTCACAATAGTTGTTGCCCGCTCCCCTCCCCCCGGGGCAAAGTCATGAAAGCGAAGACGAACGTGTCGTTGCAACCGGTCGCGTAGTTGCTCCATCACTTCTTCAAGCGAGACAGATTTTTTAATATGCACCTTGGGAAGCACAAAACCTCGCGGCAAATCGGTGAGCACACGACCGATAGCTTCGCGTAGTGCTGAGGGCGTGCAGAACGCGTCAGGCGTAAATCGTGGCGTTGTATCGGGAACGGCGGGTCGAAAGGCGAGGATATTTTTCCCAAAATGCTGCATGAGCACCTTTGCCCCGTTGCGATACACCTGATACACACGGAGCCGCTCTTCAAGGTCATCAATCGCGTCTTCCTCGTCTTTCGTTACTTCAAATACGGGCAAGAGCGACCGCGACTTAATAAGCAGCAGCGTCGCGGCAAGCGCAACGAATTGTGACGATTCTTTCAGCGATCGCGACTCAAGCCCTGTAACATACGCAAGATAGTCGTCGGTAACCTGCGCAAGCGAGACGTCGCTCACAAGCATCTTCCGCTTCTCGATAAGGTCAATGAGAAGATCGAGCGGCCCCTCAAACCTTTCTGTTTTAATAGAAAAATGAGACATACTTATGGTACGGGTATCATGTTGAGCATAATAGCTCCTTCGCATAGACCGCCGAGCCCCTGCGCGGGGATGCCGAGATTAAAGTAGGTTGTTCCTGTTGGTGTTGTGGCGTCTATTTTTCGGGGGACATTGAGAAATGCACGAACCGGTGTCGATGTAAATGAAATAGCGTTTACATCAGTATAGTCAACCGGCGTGATTGACCACTTGAGATTTTCTTTTGGGATAAAGCCAGCTTGCGAACACGTGAGGTTTTGAAAGGAGGAAAGCATCACATCTGCAGCAACATTCCCTGCCTGTGATAAGGTGATTGACTGACTGGTAGATGCGGTTGTTGTTGCGCCGAGCGGCATAGATGCAAAAGCGATGGTTGAGGTTGCGAGCGTGAACGCTGCAAGTGAATTCATTTCAATGTCTGCTGTCGTGAAGGTAGTGAAATTGCTTGTGTCGGTTGCGGTGACCCGAGCGGTCCATGAATCAGATGGGAATGTCCCGACGGTGTCGGTTGCATCAATAAACGAGGCGATGTCATATCGGCAGGCAAAATGAGCTGCGGTGGCTGTTGTCGCGGTCACGACACACGAAGAAGCGGGCGTGTAGCAATTAAAATCGTTCGGTGTGCAACTATCGGTAGCACCCGTGCGATAGAAAGCGCTTGTCACGCCCGTAATCGTTCCCGAACCATTCCCGTCAACAACGGTACCGTAGACATAAACGGTTGTGGTGCTCAGGCCCGGTGTAATACCTTCGGAAAACCCGAGTGCGGTGCCGCCGTCGGTGTAGGCGAAATTGATGGTTGAAACAACAGGCGAAACCGGGTTCTCACCGGAAGAACCACCTGCAGAGCCAGCCGCACCACCACTACTCGTGGTGAAGCTCGCACTTTCGAGCGTGCCGGTCACAAATTGCCCAATGGTGCCCTCCAGCCTAAAATTCGTTGAGGTTGCGATATCACTTCCTGCATCGAGCTGGTCGCTATCAAGCATAAAATTTGTTGATGTCGATGCAGCAAAAACAGCAGACGCACCAAAAATAAGCATGAGGAGAAGTGCGGATATACGGATATGTATGAAGGGCGCCGTCATGAATAGGCACAGTATAGCATGCGACATAAAAAACGAACATGTGCATGTTCGTTTTCAGTACAGCTATTTTCCTTTCGTGATGAGTACGCGATACGTCTCTAGCAGCAAGACGCCAAGCGGGACCGTAAGAATAATGAATGCGCTTATGAGTGGAAGAGTAAAGGTAAGAACACCGACGAGCACCGCACCAATGAGTGTTGTCGTCCAGGTTGGAATCATTGTTTTTTCATAGAGGCGATACGCGTAGAGTCCAAGTATAATCGCCGCGAAGCCTCCTGCGGCAACGGTATAGGCAATGAAGAGCGCGAAGAGGATAATGCCGAGCGGTGCGGTTACGGTGAGCACAAGGAGGAAGAGCGCAAGAAGCGGTGCGGCGAGGAACCCGCCAACCCCGACAAGCGCTGCTGTC
>MFMN01000011.1:0-30331 GCA_001783515.1 Candidatus Kaiserbacteria bacterium RIFCSPLOWO2_12_FULL_50_10
TGAATTCATGGTGCCAATAGGTATGTTTTTACTCCCATGCGACGCGACGGTAACAAGTCTCCCAACACCGTCTGCAATTTTCTTGTACTGAAAATGACTCCCGTTTGTACGATGATGTACAAAATTATGTTTCTTGAGAAACGTGATGACAGCGTACGTCGTCCATGCGTGCAGACCTCTAGCCATGTGCAATCGATTCTGTGCCAGCAAGATACGGTGTGTAGGGCGATGGTGTAGCGAGCGCTCTGTTCTCAGAATGCGCATACCACAGTGCAAGCAAATCTGGATCTGCCTCTTGATTCAAGAGTGCAGCTGAGCCAATTTCTCGTGCAGAAACTATATAGTCTTTGATCGCTCGACTGAGCTCAAGAAATACAACTTCCCTGTCATCACCATCCACAGTAAGGTTAAACTCAAGCGCTGAGCCGTACCAAACACCACTTTCAGTGTCTTTGTAAAGAAGAATCTTTACTGTCCCCTTTTCAAACGTATTCATAAAGTATCTAATATGTAGAATACATCACGTATGCGATAATGTATAATTTTGTGACCCTACGGAGAATCGAACTCCGATTTCCAGGATGAAAACCTGGCGTCCTAACCGCTAGACGATAGGGCCGTATCTATAGAGTGGTACTCTACGGTGGCGTATATATACCACATTTTTTTTGCTCGTGCAACGTGAAAACTGCTACTTTTTCGTACGTTCCGTGCGAAGTTTTTTGCGATGGAGACTTATTGAAAAACGGTGGGCTTCTGCGTTTACACGGATGATGGTGTCGTGGTGCTGGCGGATGACGTTTGCGGGGCCAATGAGACGTTTTGGCTTGTGGTGTTCGTCCTTTACCACGCCCACCACAGGAATAACCACGCCGGCTTCGCGGAGGACTTTTTCGGCGGCGTTTTTCTGGGCGGTGGAGCCGTCAACAACGATAACATGCGGGTAGTGCCATTCTGGGTGTTCGAGTCTGCGCGAAAGCACCTCGCGAAGGGCGGCGGGGTCGTTGCTTGCCGTAAGTGAACGAATAGTGAACGACCTGTATTCGCTCGGGACCGGTTCGCCACCTTCACACACCGTCATCACGCCGACCATTGCCTCGCCTTGGAGGTGCGCGACGTCGTAGCCTTCGACACGCATGCGCTTCTCGTCATGGTACGTGCGGAACTCTTTTTTCATGAGCGCGACATCGTGAATATGCGTGAGTGCAAATATCTTCCGCTTCACCTGTGCGGCTTCCTCGAACTTCTGCAGCTTGGCGAGGCGGAGCATTTCTTGCTCGAGTTCGCGCAAAATGACTTCCTTCTTCCCTTCAAAAAAGAGTGCGAGGTGTCGAACGGTTTGCAGATACACGTCCCTGTCGACATCTTTTGGGTAGAGTCCGATTTGGCGATTGAAGCTGACAACGCCGCGTCGGTAGCTTGAGCCGCTCCCCAGCTTTGCGCGGTCGTCATAGAACTGGAAAAGTTCGCGCACTATTTTGAGCGCTTCTTTAAACAGTGTTCCTTGGGGAAATGGCCCAAAGGTATGGAGACGTGTATCTTCGGGATACGAGCTGAGGTCTTTGCCACGCACCACAAGCACACGAGGGAACTCTTCATTGGTAATGATGAGATGATTGTAGCTTTTGTCGTCCTTTGAGAGTGTGTTGTATTTCGGCTTGTGGGTGCGGATGAGGTTTGTTTCAAGCAAGAGCGCTTCGAGCACCGAGTCCGTCGGGGTTGTCTCGATACGCACAGCTTCCGCAATCATTTGCGCAATAAGCGGGCTGCGCACCTCGGCGATGTCGCTCGAAAAATAACTCCGCACACGGTCACGCAGTGATGTTGCTTTGCCAATATATAAAATCTCACGGCGCTTGCCCATGAAAAAGTATACGCCGGGCGCTTCAGGAAGTTTGTCGAATTTGACATCCTCGCGAGTCATGGTGCTACTATACATGATTTTTCGGTGCGTGCCACATGAGGGCACACGGAAAATCGACGCCGCGAGGCATCGATTTTTTAGAGAATAAAGCTAGATTCCACGAGTCCCCAGCACTTCGACTTCGCGAATCCACTTGCTGCGACACTCCTGCGTCGTGCGTTCGCACGGACCGAAGGCGGTAACTTTTGTCGTGAGTCCTGCGAACTCGAGAATGCTGTGACGGATTTCGTTGGTATAGTCGCCGTACTTCCACCATGTTTGAAATGGTGAGAGCGTGCCCGCAACGACGATAACGCGCGCTGACTTCCCTTTCAAATGCTGCACAATTTTGTGGGTTGTTTTGTCGAAATTGAATGCAAATCCTGGGAGCCAGAAGCGGTCGAAGAGGCCTTTGAGAATTGCCGGCATCGTATTCCACCAATTTGGATACAAGATGACGATATGGTCGGCTTCTTTGAAACGCCCCTGCAGGGAAAGAAGGTCCGGCTCAAGCGGCTGGATTTCTTTGTACCCCATGTGGAGAATTGGGTCGAACGTCAGGTCGCCGATATTCACGCGAATAACTTCATGTCCAGCATTGCTTGCTGCGCTTTCGTAGGCATTCGCAAGCTGCGCAGTGTATGAGGTCGGGTCGGTATGTGCTAAAAGAACAAGTATTTTTTTCATAAGTAATAGAGAGCAAAATTTTCTTCAAAAGAAGCGGGCTATTTGTGAATCGAGCCGTCGGGATTAAAAGCGACATTGCTTCCCTTTTGTGGAGCGCCATTGCCCATCATCTCACGAAGTTCATTCGCGTACTTCGGGAGCACGGCGAGCGCTGCTGCTTGCTGTCCTTTGCCTTTCTTTACCTCTGCTTCGATTTCTTTGGTTATTTTTTCGAAGAGGGTTGGGTTTTTCTCCATCAAGGTGAAAATCATCTCTGCCTGCTGAAGTGCCGCTGCTTGCTGCTGCGGTGGTAATTTCTTAATTTGCTGCTCAATGAGTTTCTTGGCAGCAAAGCTTTTTAACTTTCCAAACATGCGCCGAGTATACACGAAAAAAAGACAAAAAGAAACGCCACCGAAGCAGCGTTTGCCCGCATCGCAGGCGGAAGGATCAAAAGGTGAGCAGCCACAAGAACGTGACGTACACGTAGGAGAGGCGCGCCCCAAACCCGAGCATGAGCACAAGGGCGAGCACACCCACGGTGTACGAGCGGGTACGGACAGCCACCGCAAGCGCAATGAATGCGCCTGCAAGCGCCATCATGGCAAAGACGGTGTTGCCGGCCGTCTCCTGCCAGAACGGCAGTGTCGCGGCGACAACGAGTGCCAGCGCAACGACGAGGTTCAGCGCATGCACGAGGGCCTGATCAGTTTTTTCCATGAGGAACTCCTATGAGGTATGAAAGTTGAGAACGAACAAAAAAACCATACAACAAATATGGTTCTTTTGCAAGCGTCACGATGCTTAGATGCCGAGGGCTTTGCAGATATTCTTTTGGATTTCTTCGATTGTTTTGGTGCCGTCGATGTTGAGAATTTTCGTTCCTTCGCGGTTGTGATAGTACGCGAGGAGCTTTTCGGTGTCGTCATGATACCAGCGAAGACGTGCTTCAATTGATTCTGGTGTGTCATCATGGCGAGCGCGGTACTGCATACGTGCACGCACCACGTCGTCTGGTGTCACGAGGTGGATGATAATCACCTCGTTTCGCTTGTAAAACGTGAGCGCGCTTTCAAGCACGGTCGCTTCGGCGACGGTGCGGGGGAATCCGTCGATGAGGAGATGATGGTCGGGGGTAAGGTGGGTACGCATTGCGTCGCCCCACAACGTTACCGAAAGGAAGAGCGGCTGCAATGCGCCGGTGTCGAGCGTCTCGCTGAGCGCGTTTTCGGTATAGCCTTCGCCGCGAGCCGCGAGCCCGCGGAATCGTCGTCCTGTTTGAATATTGATAACTTGTCGCTTCGGGTCAACCGCGCGGAGATTCTCCTCAAGCAACGCGATTTGCGTTCCCTTTCCTGAGCCTTGCGGCCCGAAGAAAATAATCGTACGTGGTGCGGTATGTGTCGTATGTGATGGCATGCAGAGAGTATACCAGAACGGGCGCCGACATACAAAAATCCCTGATGCTGCCACCAGGAATCTTGCGCGCTTCAAAATTGAGTTCAGGTGCGCTGACTGGAGGAGGTTTTTAACCGTAGGCGTACTTGGGCGTACGGTGGAGGTTAAAAATATCCGAAGTCAGTGCAGATGGACCAATTTTGAAGCGTGCTACTTGCGGAGCATGTCTGAGGCGTAGAGTACCCGTTTATATGCTTCTGCAGTACCGAGGAGCGCAATGAGCGTAAATGGGTCAACCGAGCGCTCACGCCCGGAGAGTGCGACGCGTAATGGCCACAAAACTTCGCCACGTCCAACCTCTTCTGCATAGGGCATGATGGTTGCCTCGACGGTTTCGCGGTCAACGTTTTCGGGAAGCGCCGCGAGGATTTCAGCACAGTAGCGGAGTCGTGGGAGCGCGTCAATTGCTGACTCGTCTTTTTTCCACTTCAAGAGCGTTGGGTCGAGAATAATCGGCGCGAAGCAATAATCGTATTCGCCTTCTTCGGCATGGTCGCGGAATTCACCCGCGGTCGAGATACGTTCGCGAACCGAAGGGAGAAGTGCATCGAAGCGCTCCTCGCTCCACTGCGGAAGCTTCAGGAGTCGTTCTGGAATGAAGGCATGCACGAAGGCGCGATACTCCTGCGGTGAAAGCTTGAGCATGTGCTCGCGGTTCATCCATTCAAGTTTTTCTTCATTAAGCATTGCGCCGCCTGACTGAATGCCGTCGAGTGCGAATGTCTCTATGAGTTCGTCCATCGTGAAGATTTCCTGATCAGTGCCAGGGTTCCAGCCAGTGAGTGCGAGGAAGTTTACAACTGCTGCGGCGAGATATCCTTCCGAACGATAGTCGAGCGCATCCTGGGCGCCGTCACGCTTGCCCATTTTCTTCTTGCGGTCAGCGCGAAGAATCGGGGGAAGCGTCACAAATTTTGGCGGCACGATATCGAGCGCTTCGTAGATAGTCAAAAACTTTGGTGTCGACGCGATGAATTCGTCGGCACGCATGATATGCGTTACGCCCATTTGGTGGTCGTCAACAATGTGCGCAAAGTTGTAGGTTGGAAAACCGTCAGCTTTGATGAGGATAATGTCATCGACAACTTCCGGACCTGCTTCGAGCTCGCCACGGACTTCGTCGTACCATTCCATGCGACGCGGGTTTTCTACTTTGAGGCGAAGCGGCTTCGTGCCGTCCCAGGTCTCAAACGTTTTCGGGCGATGATCACGATAGAGGAACGGCCGATGCTCGCGTTTTGCATCTTCACGAAATGCTTCGAGCTCTGCTTGTGTGTACGGATCAGGATACGCAAGGCCTTTCTCGATGAGCTTTTGCGCGTACTCATGGTAGATGCTGAGGCGCTCTGACTGAATAACTGAGCCGAATGGATTTTCAGCGGCAGGTGTGTCGGGGCCAATATCCCATGAAATACCCGCCCAGTGAAGGGTTTTCATAATGTGTTCGGTAGCACCCGGCACAAGACGTTCACGGTCGGTGTCTTCGATACGCAGGATAAACGTACCCTTATGCTTTCGCGCAAAGAGGTAGGCAAAGAGCGCGGTGCGCACGCCGCCCACATGCATAAAGCCGGTCGGCGATGGCGCAAAACGGGTGACAACTTTTTCTGGTGATTTTCTTCCGAACATAAATGTAATGTAATTCAATAAAGGCAATTATTGTCATCCTTGAACTTTAGAAAACAAACGACTTTAGGAGTATTGTTTTCAAAGAACCGGGGAGTAAGGTGGCGAGCAATGTTCTTAATCCTGGATCCCCGGCTGCTTTGAAAACATAGTCGCTATCGCTCCTTGTTTTCACAAGCCCCGAGGATGACAATTCTTGAGGTTTTTACTAGTGCTTCTTGGCAATCGCAACAAGCACTCGCGCAACTTTCTCTGCTGCGTCAGGATGCGCAAATGCGCGCGCAGCCTCGCTCATACGGATGTATGTTGTAGCATCTTGTGTCAATTCGTCAAGGAGTGAGCCGAGAATATGCTCGCGGGCGTTCTCTTCTTCGAGCACGTGTGCGGCGCCAGTATCTGCGTATGCATACGCATTCGTGGTCTGATCATGCGAAACGCTTTCAGGAATCGGTACGAGAATTGATGGTTTGCCATGGAGCGCGATTTCTGAAATAGCTCCCGAACCTGCACGTGAAATGATGACGTCAGCGATTTCCATAGCCGCATGCATGTCTTCCGCCGAGAGATACGGGCGCAAAATATAGCGTGGCGCAAGGCGCGGGTCGACGATAAGTTCGCGCGCCATTTCTGCGATAACCTCGCTGTGCGACTTCCCTGTTTGATGGATAATCGTGTATTTCGGCAAAAGTGAGTCGAGCGAATCCATCATGAGGAGATTGAGATTTTCTGCACCGAGCGAACCGCCAAGCACGAGGATAACCGGTGCCTGCGCATCGGCAATGCCGAAATGCTTGTACACCGCCGCTTCGTCAACGTCGCCCGCACGAATCGAGGCGCGTGCAGGAATGCCCACGAACGCTGTTTTCTCTTTCGGTAATGTATCAAGCATGTGCGGATACGACACGGCGATGTATTTTGCGTACCCAACAGCAAGCTCGTTTGCACGCCCCATACGCGCATCTGATTCATGAATCACGACAGGGATGCGCAAGATACGCGCGGCAAGAATAATCGGCACGGCGGTATAGCCACCTTTTGAAAGAATAACATCAGGATACGCCGCAAGGAGTTTGAAGAACGCAACGAAGAGTCCGAAGAGCGTTTTGAAAAGGTCGGTGACATTGAGAATTGAGACATATCGCCGTACTTTCCCTGCCGGGCACCACACATAGCGAATACCCACACGGTCGAGCTCCGCTTGTTCGAATGCATCGGGGCCGATGTAGGCGAGCTTGAGCTCCTCTGCAGGCACCTGCGCCCGCAGCGCCTCCGCCACCGCAATAAGCGGATAGAAATGCCCACCCGTCCCGCCACCAACTAGAAAGATTTTCATGCCTCCACTATAGCACAACTGAGGAAGGCCGGCATCTGCTGCTCCGCTTCTTGGGTATAATTACTTAAATCTGATTGAACGAACCATGATGTCCATTATTTCATTATATTTTGGATTTGAATAGGTCGCACTAACTTCGAAATGCAGTTCAGAACTAATACGTGTTACATAAGTATTCCAATAATAAATATTTTCTATTCTTGTTTCTCCGTACGGACTATATTCACCTGTCGTGGAAACTGCTGGTATATATTCCATCAACTCTCCACTAGTATAATAATTCCAACTCCTACCATGGATAGAAATTTTCTTTTTATCAAGATATTCTTCAGTAAGGTTTTCATCTCCTTCATTAATATACATGGCTATGTATCCTGGTGAGATGTACAGATCTTCTTGTAACCTAGCTGAAACTACCGTATATTTTTCAGCATCACCTTTTGTAGCTGATGAAGCACCCTCTGAAACGTACATTTCCCGTGGATACTTAAAAGTAAAGCCAAACTCTTCATTGGTAAACGTCTCCCAGCCACGTGTTTCGTATGCATTTACAATGTATGGAGCTGCAAGGTATGCACCGACCACAAACATAAAAAACACTACAAATCCAAGTGTTATTACATATATTTTTTTCATAGTTATAGTATACCTAGCCTGCAAGAAAAAACCCGCCACTAGGGCGGGTAAACACTTAGAAAGAGCACATTACTGACATGTTGTCGATGGATACGGTGCGTAGGGGTTCACAATTCCGTAGTAATACAGAATCGGATCCCAACGATACACGACGCTATTCCAATAGCCAGCAAACGGGTCGAGGCGTTGTGAGATGGTTGAATCTGACCAGATTTCAAAATGCAAATGTGGGCCATCTGACAATCCCGTATTCCCTGAGTAGCCAATAATCGACCCGCAGGCAACTGAACTACCTACGGCAATTCCAGTTTTGAGACTCTTCAGATGCGCGTAGATGGACACACGCCCATCACCATGCTTGATCTTAATGTTATTGCCATAACTGCCACCGCATGATGTTGCGCCAACCGCACAGCCTGTCTGGGTCGTAATAACAACACCTGTTGCCGCGGCGTACACAGCTGTACCTTCGCCTACATTGAAGTCGACGCCATTATGCTGGTCGTAATAATAATTAAACCCTCCGGGATACCAGCCAGGGTCTACGATTACGGAGTTAGGAATAACTCTTCCATCGTATCGTTTGTTTACACCAGCTGTCTTATTGGAATCGTACCACGCGTTGATTTTTGGCTCGCCGCTCAGTGGACGTCGAAACTTAGTAGCGCCATGCACAGTAAGGCATGCAAGGGAAAGCACGAGGGGGGATATATCGCTTCATGAGAAATCTCCATTGGGTTGAGGACATTAGGGAATGGTGCGAAGTTCAACTTTTTCTGATCCGTCTTTTTCCTTTCGAGTGATACGTAAAAGTGTGCCCGGGGTTTCCCATGCTATGGCAATAACCCCTTCTTCGACAGTGAATGTCGCTGACGTTGATACTGAGACATCGAGCGCAGAGAGGACATGATCAACAGCATCGAGCCAATACCATTTTCCCATGTCTGGCGATACCAGATCAGGAGCTCCAAAATAATGAGAGAGTTTTGCGTCCCCAGAAATTTTTTGAGACCCCTCTTCCTTTGTCCAGACATTGAATGAGCTGGCGGCATCATCACGACCCAAGGTATAGTAAACAGTTCCGTTATCAGTAACAAGTACCGACGAGGCATATTCCGTCTCGCTCGTTCGAACAATACTGGTCTGCGTGCCGGTTACGACATCATAGAGGGTAAGGCGAAGCGGAGTTTGAAATCCCATTTCATACTCTGGATGCTCAACCATAGCAACAACAAGGTTTTTTCCTGAGTCAGAAAAAATTGGTCCTGTTGCCGCAAAAGGTATTTCTGCCATACGTATGCCTTTCGCATCATACAGCGAAACCTTATAGGTATCTCTAGATTCTGTAGCAAAAACTGATCTGTCTTTTGACCAGGTAACGCTTCCAACACCTTCGCCAAACCTGACCTGCGTACCATCTGCTCGCTCGAGCACAAATTCTTGGTGTCGACGAAGCAGGACAGTAGACTCACCTTCCGCAGCACGAATCACGACATCGCCCCAATTGCTCTCTGGAGTTATGTATGGCGTTGGCGCTGCCTCCTTCGTGATTTTTACCTGACCTGCCGTGACCACACCCTTTTCTTGCTCGTTCGCAGAAGGTGCAATGGGCTGCATTGCAGATGAGGTTACAACACCGTTGGAAACGGTCGTATCCTTCTCATCTTCTTGCAAGAAAAAGAAAAATAGCACGCAGAATGCGATACCGATACCCAGTATGATTATTTTCTTCGTCATAGATATACTCCTGTGAATAGTGAACATCTGCGCAGTATACGCACGTCAACATAAAAGAACAAGATGCATAGTAATATGCATTTCCACCGACATGGCGGAATGCATTATATACCATGGGTATGACATCTGACACAATATTGAATATATCAAAATCTATTGTGTATTCCTTCACCCAACAGAAAACGCACCTGCGGTGCGTTTTTGTTTCCTAAAAACCGATGATGACAGGGATAACGATTGGGGTTTTGTTGGTTTGCTGGAGGAGGAACTTGGTGAGGGCGTCGGTGACTTCGTCGCGGAGCACATCGAGGTCGATGTGGCGTGAGTTTGCCGTTGACTCTTCGATTTGCGTGCGCACCATGGTGCGGGCGTCGTTAAGGAGTTGCTGGTTCTCGCGGAGATAGATGAATCCTCTTGAGATAATGTCTGGCGACTTGCGAAGCTTGCCGGTGCGCGTGTCGAGCGATGCAACCACCACGAACATACCGTCGTTGGAAAGTGCGATACGGTCGCGAAGTACCACTTCTTGGCGAAGTCCGACAGAGAGTCCGTCGACGGTAAGGTCTTCGTTCGGCATCTTTTCGGGAAGCACGCGAAGCATTTCGCCCTTGTAGATTTCGATAACCGAACCGTTGTCGGGAACAACCACGTTTTCGCGCGGGAAGCCGTCCTGCACTGCCGCATACATGTGGCTCTTCAAGTGGAAGTGGTTGCCGTGGATTGGCATGAGGAACTTTGGCCCAACGGTGCGGCGAATCCAGTTCATCTCGCCCGAGTAACCGTGACCCGACGCGTGAATGTTGTCGCCTTGGTAGGTGACGACGCGTGAGTTGTTACGGAAGATTTTATCCTTGAGCGACTGCACGGCGAGTTCGTTGCCCGGGATAACCGACGACGAGAGGAGCACGGTGTCGTATTGATCGAGCTTGAAGAACTTGTGCTCGCCCGTTGCAATGCGTGACATCGCGGCGAATTCTTCGCCCTGTGCGCCGGTTGCAAGAATAACCACCTTGTCGCGCGGATACTTGTCTGCTTCCGGTGCGGAGACGATGAGTCCTGCAGGTACTTTGATGAGTCCTGCCTTGATAGCAATGTCGATGTTGGTCTTAATCGAGCGACCTTCGGGAACAATAATGCGCCCGAATTCTAGACACGAATTGATAATCGAGGTAAGGCGGTCGAACTGTGACGCGAAGGTACCGATAACGAGACGACCCTTGGTGTCACGAATGTACTTGCGGAGGTTTTCGAATACGACGCCTTCTGGCTGTGAAAAGCCGGGGCGGTCACAGTTGGTAGAGTCGGCAATAAGGATAAGGTTCTTCTGCGCGCCGACGAGTTCCCAGTAGCGCTTTTCTTCGCCGACAACTTCTTCGCCCTTGTGGTCGAGGCGCACGTCGCCCGTAAAGACAACGTTGCCCCACTTTGTTTCTACCATAACACCCATCGCATCAGGAATTGAATGTGTAACAGGGAATGTTTTGACTTTAATCCCCGTCTCGAAGGTGACCGACTCCCCTTCCTTAATAACCTGTATGTTGAGTGGGTCGAGGTGTGGATACTCTTCGTGACGCTTCAAAATAAGGAGCGACGTGAGGTACTGTGTGTAAATTGGTGGGTAGCCGAGGCGTTCGATGAGGAACTGAATACCGCCGATATGGTCGAGGTGTCCGTGCGTCACGAACATGCCGCGGATTTTGTGTTTGTGCGCTTCGAGGTACTGTGTGTTGGGCAGAATAAAGTTGACGCCTGGGGCGTTGTGCAGCGGCGAGACGAACTGAAGTCCACAGTCAAAAATAACGATGTTGTCTTTGTCTTCGTAGAAGTACATGTTGCGGCCGATGCCTTCTGCACCAGAGACCACACCGATACGCACGAGATCAGGGTCAGTAACGGGCTGCACGGCGAGTGGACGAACGTCTGTTGCGACGCGCTGCACGAGCGCCGGCGAGGTGGTCGAGCGACGCTGACGCGCCTGCGCACGAACACGCTTGCGCGGCTCTTCAGAGTGCACAAAGCGAATCGAGCGACCCGAAGGTGCAGCAGCGCCGTCTTCTTTGCGTGGTGCAAATGACTCCTTCCGTACATACGGACGACGTGATGCGTCACCGCCTTCGATAGGGCGCGTATGCTGACGCGAAGGACGTGCATCGCTGCTTGCGCGACGAGGTACGTAGCTACCTGCTCCTGCGCGGCGCTCGGGACGATGCGACGCAGCGCGTGCTGGTGTATGCGAAGCGTCCACACCTCCTTCGGTGCGGCGTGGCCGGAAATTGGTAAATGTGCGACGAGGTCGCGGGGATGATGATGAGGGTTCCATAAAGGTAATTAACTATTGATTATTATAAATTATTTGTAGCCATTCGTTGCTAGTTGTTCGCGAGTATAGCTACTCACGAATGACTAGAAACTAATCGGCGAAGATCTTCCAAACGCGCTCTGTTTCTTTGTACCACTCGCTCGAGAGCGCAAAGCGTTCTGACTGATCGACGATCCTTGCGGGGAGCGTCACGGTAGCGTCGCTGCGGACGGCTTCGATAAAGTGTGGACTAAAGAGAAAGAGTGCCGGCGTATCGGCGCGGAATGCCGTCATGAAATTTTGATACGTTTCGGCATAGGCGGCGGCACCCTCGGCACTACGCATACGTTCAAGCGCGGCGTCTGCGGAGAGGTTTGCATAGAGGGCAACGTTGAGCCCTGGGTCGGCGCGACGTGATGAATGCCAAAAGGGATAGAGGTCGCGCGCGCGGAGGAACGCGGTGCCGTACAAAAGTACTTCGTATTCTCGTGCGGCAATAACACTGTTTACGTCCGCACGCTCTCGCGCAAGCACTTTCACGGGCACGCCGAGTTTGGCAAATTGCGTCTCAAGCTCTGCGGCGGTTGCGGTAAACACAGGAGCGTTGAGCGTTGTTATAGTGAAGGACAGTGTCGTGGTTGCACCCGCAAGCTTTTTTGTCCAAAGGTGCTCCTCTTCGCTCCATGCCCAGCCGCCGCGGGTGAGACGCGCGCGTGCTGCGTCGACAGAGTGTTCTTTTGTAGTGCTTGTTGCTCCAGTATCAATGCCATACTGCCATGCTCCGGGGAGCGGCTCCTCGGTGCTTTCTCCATAGGTACCGAGCACGGTACGTGTGAGCGCGTCCCGGTCGATAAGGATATCGAGCGCTTCGCGTGCTGCGGTGTCGAGGAGCGCTGGCGCGGTTTTTTGATTGAGGAAAATACCAAAGGTGCGCGGCAAGGTGCGTGTGAGAAGCGTTATCTGCGCATCACCTTCGAGTGCTCCTGCCGAAGCTGCATCGATACCTGCTGCCGCGTCAATCGTGCCGTCTCGCAGCGCTTCCATACGCAACGCTTCATTTGCAAAAAATACGGCGTGCAGTAAGGTGCGCGGTGCGTCGCTTGCCCCGGTGCGCGGTGCGAAGACGAATACTTCTGGTGAACCATCAACAGATAATTTGCGCGCAGCGAGCACAAACTTCCCTGCACCAACAGGGTTACTGTTGTATTCGCTATAACTCAAGCGATCCGGCGCAATGGCACTCCATATATGTGCGGGCAAAATACCCACCGTGAGCGACTCAAGAAACCCTGGGTCGCGCGCGGGAATGGTAAGTACCACTTCGTGCGTCCCCACCACTTCAACAGAAACATTTTGAAACTGCGCACGAAGCGGCGAGAGCACGAGTGCATCCTGCGCGGTACGAATGGTGAAGGCGACGTCTTCGGCAGTCACGGGTGTACCGTCGCTCCATGTTCTATCTTGCGCAAGTGCAATCGTGTACGTTGTGCCGTCGTCGCTTATATCGACACGCTCAGCAAGGTCATACACAAGGTCGCCCGAGGCACCCACCTTCATGACGCCCGCATACACAAGCGCGACAAGGTCTTTGTCGAGCTGTGTTGTTGCGAGTACCGGATTCACGAAACGTGGTACGCCAACAAACCCCTCAAGGAGCACGCCGTCTGCACGCGGCGCTTCCACAAGAAAACGATTCCCAAACGAGATAAGGCCAAAGAGAAGCGTCACCACAAAACCGCAGAGCGCAAGGCCAAAGATAAGCCGATCGCCTGGAGTGAGTCGGTCAAAATATGCAAACAAACGGTCCACAAAAAGAAGAAATTAAGCGAAAAAACACACCGCGTCTCTAGAAACACGAATATGGAGATATGTCTATGCAGGGGCGTACCTTCTGCGAAGGCGGGTGATTACCCTTGCGCCAAGGTAAGCGACAAAAGTGTCGTGAGTACAAAAAGCACACTGACAACAATAGTCAATCTGAACAAAAAGAGTTCTCCGCCGCGACGCTTGTTAAACGTGCCGCTGAAATTATCGCTGCCGAATGCGCCGCCGAGGCTAGATCCGCGCTGCTGCAAGAGAATAGCAGCAACAAGCACGATAGAGAGAATCACTTGCGCGTACGGCAATACCGATTGCATAGCTTCCATAGTCCCAAGATACTACCACACCTCCCCCAAGAATGCAAAACACCGGGGTTCACTAGTATTCAAGAATAGAGCTCACTATGGCTGCCAATTGCTACGAATTCATACTGACCTTCTGAAATTTCTTCATAGACCGCTCGAATATCTCCCGTAATATTGATACTTCTACAAGGACGCCACTCACCTCGTAGTGCATGATTTTTAAGAATCTCGCAGTGAGGGTCGCACACAAACACTTCAAGACGTTCCGTAAATTTTTCTTGCACCGTTTTTCGCTGCTTCTTGAACATTTTTTGAAAGGTGCGACTATATCCTACGCGCATACCATTATTCACGAACAAGCGAATCCATCATCGCGGATGCGCTCGTAAAATGCTGAGGTGTGGTATCCTGTCTTTCTTTCCGTGACGCACGAATTGCATCCTGGAGAAGCGGCGTCGGCTCCAAAAGAGAAAATGAAACAGTCTTCGTGCGCGCGAGATTTTTAAGCGTCGCACTAATAATTGACGAGAGAGAAAAACCAAGCTCGTCGGCAACAAGCTGTGCGTCCATCTTGACACGTGGATCTATTTTAATATTAAGCATTGCCGTTTTCATATACGCAAAAGTATATACTTCTGCTTATCTTTGTCAAGAATGCAAAACACTGCGTTCCTGCAGTGTTTTTGAAGTCGCAGCAGGTTTTACGGAATGAACTGCTTCAGCCAGTAGGAGAAGAGATTTTTTGCTTTTGCGGGTGTGGGAATGCCACTTTCGGCAGCCTCTTCATCGAGATTCACCGCCCACATGCAGGTGCCATACACGGTCATGAGATATTCATGCGGAATGCCCCCCTTTTTTTCAAAGGGTGACACCACAACGCGCGCGGGGAGTTCTAGAATATCGCGCGCAATATCGGGAGCACCCGAGGCGAGCGCGCCACCACCGGTTAAGAAGACGCCCGCAGGAAGAATATTGCGGAACTTCATGCGACGGAAATGGTCACGAATACTCGTGAAGAGTTTGGTATAGAAATCGTTTACCACCGCGTCGTACTTCTTTTTTGGAAACGCCGTTCCCTGCACGCCAACACGCTTTATTTTATCGGCATCTTCCGGCGAAATACGAAACTGCACGGCAAGCTCCTCACTCAAATTCATAGAACCAATCGGCTGTACAAAGAGCGCAACGGGGCGCGATTCTTCAAAGACGGTCACGGTGGTAGTTTCTGCGCCGATATCAATAAGCATTGCCCCCATGCGCTTATGCACGCGCGAAAGCGATACGAGCGATGCAGCGAGCGGCGCCGGCACCGCATCGAGAATATGCACACCGGCATGCTGCGCGAGGAGCTTCAGCTCGTCAAACTGTTGCGCAAGCGCGGAGACAATAAGCGTATCAACTTCGAGCTTATTCCCCTGCATGCCTTCTGCGCGACCAAGCACCTTCTTTTCATCAAGTGCTGTGCGAAGTACGATTTCGGGGAAAATATGCGCGTTTACGAGTTCGCCGCGAACCTGCTCGGTACCATACGCAATAGCGCGTTCGATATCGTCTGCGGTAATAATTTGATTCGGCCCCTGCGCAATCGTTTCGCCGTGCGCATAGTCCGCCCGCAGCATCTCTCCGCCAATCGCAAGATACGCCTCGTGCACATGATGCTTTGCGTTTTTCTCAGCCTCCGCAAGCGCACTCTGCAGTGACCGCAACGCGTCGGTATGATTCACGATGTAACCGCGCTCAATACCGCGCGCCTCCGCCTTGCCAAACCCAATAACCTGCGACACCGGCTCACCCTCATGCTCCGCAACGCGAAAGACCATCACTTTTATGAGCGATGAACCAATATCGATACCAGTGATAATGCGTGTGCGTTTACTCATATTATTTCAAACCGTAGCGCTTCACGGCGCTTGCTTCAAGTGCGTCCATTTTGTCGCCGTGATCGTGCCCTTTGAGGTGATACAGTCCGTGAATAAAAAGAAATCCCATAAATCCATCCACGGTCATGTCGAACTTTTTTGCCTGCTGCTTCGCTACCTCGGGGCAAATATAAATTTCACCTTCCGTAGCAGAGAGCGGGAACGAAAGCACGTTTGGGTAATAGTCCTTCTTGCGGTATGCGACGTTGAGTGCCTGTGCGCGAGTCCGTCCCACGAAGACAAGTGAGAGTTCATAGCGCGCACCTAAAATATCGCGCTTCATGCGTTCATACGGGAGATGTTTCGGATACGTGCGCGTCGTATGCGCAATCGAAAGGCTCATGCGCACAGTATACCCGCACGAAGCAAAAAACCCAACCCGGCTCGCAACAGCGAATAAGTTAAATGCGCAACATCCCAGCTCCTGTCATTACCACGGGGAGTACTTCCATAAACCCAAAAATTGTCATCCTCGTGATTTAGAAAACAAACACGAGTTCACGAGTGTATTGTTTTCAAATACACGGGGATCCAGGCTGAAGAACATCTCTCTCCATCCTGGATCCCCGGGTTCTTAGAAAATATACTCCGCGTGAGTTTATGCCCTGTGGGTACTTCGTTATTTTCATAAGCCCCGAGGCGACCAAATTTTTAAGGAGCGATAGCGACTATAAAAATGGAAGTACTCTGTGTGGTGATGACAAATCTTTGGGGTAGTTGCATTATTTTCCTGAAGTTAGATCTTAGTAGTTCGATTCCTTCTGGGCCTCGCCAGTAGCAACAAAAAAATTGCATACGCAATTTTTTTGGCTATGGCGGGCCCAGAAGGAATCGAACCCTCACTCTCGGTTTTGGAGACCGATGTTCTGCCACTAAACTATGGACCCTTTCTTTTGTGCGCCATTACTCTAGCATAATTCGCAACAAATTGCACCACGAGAGGGCGCCCTGAAAAATGACATTTCTGAAAAGCCATGTATACTATCCGCATATGGAACAAACGAATACAACACCGGAAGGACTCATTGAGTCAGCACACGGCATCGAAGCAGTGCTTGCAAATTTATACAAAAACTTCCCACATCTTCCGAAAACCGCACGCAAGGTTCTTGCAGATATAGCGCCGTGGCTCGCGCTTATCTCAGGACTCTTCGGACTTCTCTCGCTTATGACCTACGGGGCAATCATGTCTTCAATGTTTGCGCTCGGTGGCGTCATTATGATTCTTGGTATCACTA
Source organism: Candidatus Kaiserbacteria bacterium RIFCSPLOWO2_12_FULL_50_10 (assembly GCA_001783515.1). GTDB lineage: Bacteria > Patescibacteriota > Minisyncoccia > Phycocordibacterales > UBA918 > HO2-49-34. The sequence goes on from MFMN01000011.1 coordinate 16,942, forward strand.
CCCTTGTACTTGGTATTATTGGCAGTGTCCTACAGCTTCTTGCGTTTAATCCGCTACGGGCTCGTGAACGCAAAGGCTGGAACTTCCTTTTCTACAGCGCACTTATCGGCGCACTGTCGGTGATTCTTTCATTCAGTACGAGCATGATGACCCTTTCGACATACGGACGAGCAAGTGGCCTGTCTGCATTTCTCAGTGCAACTATCGGCTACCTCATTGCAGGATGGCTTCTCTTTGAAATCCGCAAGCAATTCCGTAACAAGTAGCATCGGCTAACATCACCTGCCTCGCGTAGGTGATTTTTTGCCCCTTCCCCGCCACTCTAGACACTAGTCATATCATGTGCTATGCTTTTTCTGTTCATTGTTCTTACCTGTCCCGACCCCAATCCCAAGGAGACCCCTCATGCACCTGCAAGCGCTCACGCGGCAACATGCCGAAATGCACCGACTTTTCCAGGCGCTCGCAAAGGAGTCCTGGTGGAAAGAGTACCGACGGATTATCGCAAACTACGCCAACACTGGCGGAACGGCGGTTTCGCCAAATTTTGCCCTTGCTACCGGCATGGGTGGGCATCCGCTGTGGTGCAAGGTCTCGCGTCGCCCCTACGGCGACTCGCACCTTCAGTTCTTCCACGGAGAAAACTACCTCTGTGTTGAAGAGGCGGTCGATGTCCTGCTCCATCCAGGAACCTGTTTGTACGCGGCGAATCCGCGCAGGGTTCTGGTCAACATCCTGCTCGAGGTGCAGACGAGCCTCAGCACCATTCAAATGAAAGCGGAAGAAGTGCGTGACAGCAGCGTCCTACAAACTCTTTCCGAGTTTGAGACGATGTTCTACCCCCGCATGAGAGCACTGCTCAAGACCTACCAAGCGACGTCTTGGGAGAACTACAACATCTTCGGATGGATTCTCCGAAAATTTCGCGCATTGTTTTAATGCACGAGACAACACACTTCCCCATCGGCACGCCACGCGTGCCGTATTTTTTTGTCACTCCAGATCAGTAAACACCACAAGTCGTTCGGGGCGAGTTTTTTTTGCAACATTCCAATCACCGGTACACGTGACAAGATTCAAATGCGCTTTCCCATCACTTGAGTAGAACACGTCAAATGCCGACTCATCTTTGCCATATACATGAACGGCGCGCACCACAAACGTAGCGGTGGTTCCTTCTTCATCGATAACAACCACCTTGTCGCCTTCACGTAATCTATGGAGGTAATCAAATACTGCAGGAATATCGTTCTTCCATCCAAAGTGCCCCGCAATAACAGCACTCCCAACCTCTCCAGGACGTGGCCCAAATCGAAACCATGCCACTTCATCGGGGCCTTCCGGCACATCCATTTCCCCATCAGGTGTCGTGCCAACAAGAACTCCTCGGCATAAAAGAAACAAAGATTAACGTTGAGGATATAGAAGTCCGCAACTACGCAAAGTACATCCTCCGTGATGGACCGATATATGAAAAGCGTGAACTTTTGGGAAGCTTAAAGAGCAAGCTAACTGTAGCGAACAAAATAGTGCAACTTCGACAAGACATATGAGTGAAAACTGCTTTTATTACTAATATTTCAGATGATGAAAACCAAAACTACATGTCTCTTCATACGGAAGAGACATGTAGTTTTTTGGTATTTAGTTAGACGACACCACCAACTTTCTTGCTTGATTTTATTATGTATCCTATGATTCTCTTTTCAAATAGACCCCCATTGTAAGTAAGGCATCATTTAGTTGCTCAAAGCCACTGTCGTCACCACCTAATAATTTCACCATTTCAATATCTGTTCTTTTCGCTAAACCACCTACAGTTCGAATTCCCGCCGCCTCAAGCATGCGCATTGTGCGAGCTTTAATATCAAGCGTATCGATACGGGTCTTCAATACTTCATTATTAGGCACTTCCTCGCGAACCTCTACCGTGTTAATGTTTGGCACTTCCTCAATATCGTTACTGATATTTTCCTGCTTTTTATTTGTGTAATCATTCTTTATTTTCTCGTAAACTCTCATTTCTATTTGTCGAATACGTTCTCTCGTAACACCAAATTCTCTACCAATCTCCTCCAATGTATAAGTTCGTCCATCAAAGAATCCATTACGAAGTTCAATAATCCTTCTTTCTTTTCCTGATAACATTGAGCCATTTTCAGTTAGATATTTATGAAGGAAATCGTACTTCGCAGCTGGTCTCACTTTCAGAAAAAGCTCAGGAGTATTTTTTTCAAAGTCAATTCGGTCATCCCTAATGAAGGGGATATCAATATCATCTGTGTCTAATTCCTGTTCATGAGATCGATTATCTGTATTTGAAAATAAAGCCTCCTGCTTGTCTGCATCTGTTCCTTTGTGGCTCTTCGGGATAGATGCTTCTTGAATATTCTCGTTGATGTTATTTCTAGGGTCACCATCTGGATAAATTTTCATTTCGTCCAACTTTTCCCATAGTGAGTCCAATGCCTTTTCTTGATGGCGATAGAATGCACTGCCTGATACTCGCCAGAAGTTCCATCCCGCACGCTCGAGGATATTTTGACGTTCGATGTCTGCATCCCATTGATCAATGCGGTTGTGGTACTGATCACCGTCACACTCTACTGCAAGTCGAGCATTTTGACCTTGAATTACGAGGTCAATTTTATATCCCGCAACCTCAAACTGTGGGACCACCTCATAACCGCGATCTATAATATGTGCGGCAATTGCGATTTCAAATTCTGAGTCAGCCTTAGAACGCACCCATTCAATTCCGCTCTTTGCTTTTTCTTCTGAATAGTCATATATCCAATTCAAAATCATCTTCCGAAGATCGTCGGGGTTGCTTAACTGTTCACGCATCATTGAGTGAAATACAATGAGTTTGTTCCGAGCACGAGACATAGCAACATTCATTCGCTGCTTATTCTCCTTTTTGTTCACTGTATACGGAGAGATTGCTTTGTCCGGATTACTTAGATCATGAGATTTTACCATCGATAACAAAATAATATCACGTTCATCTCCTTGGAAGGTGTAGGGGTCTCCGCAAAGTATTTCATGCTTCTCTATGAGTTCGTGAGGTATTTGTTCTCCTATGAGTTTTGTGATTTGTTTTGACTGATCTTTGCCAAGGAGTGCTATAACACCATAAGTGACATGGCGAATATCTCCATCCTCGTTTGTTTCTCTAGTAGGTTTGTCTTTTAGCAAAACCTTTATTCTGTCGACGATTGCTTGTGCTTCAGCCTTATTGACTTGAGCGTTTGTTTCTTCATATCCGCCAGCAACATGAACTCCTTCAAGAACTGGATTAAGTTTGTATTTTGGCATCTGATCCCGCAGCACCTTGAGTCGTCCTGAGTAAGAGAGTCTGTTACTAAAGCCGATAATTTCCTTAATGGATCTAAAGTGCTCCGTGAGTCCAATAAGGTCAGTCAGCTTTATCTTGGCAAGTGCAAACAGGCTTGAAGTAGCCGTAAACTGGTGACTATTTGGTATGTGTGAAATGTAACGAGTAATAAGGTCGTTTACTTGTTCTTGATTTACGAATGAAGACGGACTTACTTGCTCATCATCTCCAACAACCAGTATCTTCTTTCCAATATATGCGATATTAAGACCAAGAATATCAATCTGACTTGCTTCGTCAAAGATAACCACATCAAACATTCCAGCTTTTGGATTTGGGAAGAGTCTATGTACTGCGCTCAATGGCATTATCCATACGGGGACAGCATTTTTTCCGACCTGCAGAGCTTTTTCTGCATCACGTAAATGTTTCTCGGCGTACTTACCCATTCCTTTGCCATAGTTTTTCATGCTAAGCGCAAAAGATGAAAGAGACTCTTTCTGTTCCTTTGTTACTCGCTTCGCAAGTTTTTTCCATGCTGATTCCGCAACAAGTTCACCGACAAGTGTGCCTTCCTTTTTCTTAGAGCGTGTAATTCTCTTTGAGATATCTGAGAGTGCATCGCCTTCATGTAGAGACTCAAGCCACGACTCAAGTTTTTTCAGTGTAATGTTCTCATCAACTGCGATATCAATAGATTCACCATCCAAAATTTTTGTACGTATCTTCTGGATCGTCTTCGGAATAACGTCTCTAAAGACATCGTCAGCGAACTTAATCTTGTGTGATAGTTCTTGTCGAGCGTGCAGTTCGGGGAGTGTATTGTAGAACGTTTTTATCCCAGTAATTTCACCTTCATTCACCGCAGAGAGATACTCGTTTAGTTGTGGGTGATTTTCCTTTTTGGTTGCACTGTACTCCTTGAGAGTTCCAAGAACCTCACCTTCGAGCTTGTGAAGCTCGATTGCAAGATCCTTCCTCTTTGCGAGTAGTTTAATCTTTTCTGCTTGTTGTTCAATAACTTTGATGTCTCTTTTTCCGATATCGACAATGAGCTTTTTGGTCTCTTCATGAAGGTTGTTTCCTGCGAATGAAGATTTTATATCATCAACAAGGGTTTGAGTCTCACGAGCCATATAAATTGATCCGATAAGCTCAGAGATGTACAGAGCCTCGCTAATGAACATCAAATCTTCCGATTTAACATCCCTGAATAGGTGGGTTTCCTTTAGTTCCTCAACAACCTCGGCATGTTTTTCTTCAAAATTTATTGCACGTCGACTCTTTATTAGGAGATCCTCGATTTCTGCAACAGAAAAGTTCTCGATAAGCTTCGGTGAATTAGCGACATCTTCATTGAGCTGACTCCAGAGCTGACGCACTTCTTGAGATATCTGCTTCTTCTGGAAGTATGCAAGCATGCTTTCAATATCATCTGCGGAATTAAAAGGACGACCGTTGATGGTGATTGCTTTTGATAGCTTATGGGCGAATGGGCTTGAGATGAATAGCAGGAGCCCTTTTTTTGCCTTTCCTCCATTTTCCTTTGCATGTAAAAGTAAACCCTCAAGGGCTAAAACTATGTCGTCTGGATGTTCTTTATACTCAGTGGATACCTCTATGTTTTTACCGATAGCATACCCGTCTTTCTTGTTATGTTCGCTCAGTAAATCTTCTATTTTCTGAAGAGTCGTCTGCCATCGTCTCTTCTGAGAGTCACTCTTCGCAACCTGGAGTAAGTTCTTTTCATATTCTGTATCGAATGATTCAAGTTCCCATTTCAGTTTTTTGATCGATTCAGTCAAGGTGCGTGAGCTACCGCTAGTGTATTTTTGTTTGAGCGCAGTAAATTCAACTTCAGTAATTCCTGACTTTTCCTTTATGTATTTCTTTAGCTTGTCGACATTATTGTTATGCTCATTGATGTGTTTAATATACTCAACAACTCTATCAATGTTCGATAGCTCTTCTGACCTGAGTGACACATCCTTCAGTTTCAGCTCTTCTTTTGATATATCCCTACGTAAAACAAATAGTCGTTCAAGTTTTTCAATACCAGGTAAGTCTTCAGAATCTGGGAGCATCTCGTATTTCGAATCAGTCCAATGATCTTTATCTAGTGCCGTGAGATTTGAAATATACTGATCTATATCAGACTGTCGTATCGTTACCTCAAGGTCATCCTTAATAGGATCTTCAAAGACGAAACTGAGTTTGCTATGTAGTTCAGTGATTTTCTTTGCTGCACTGATGGGTCCGTAACTTGCTGTTTCTAAAATAATCTCTTCCTGTGAGTCGGTTAGTGATTTGCGACGGAACTCTTTCTGGTCCTTTGCAATATCTTCTCGTATGACGGTAAGATCCTTTCTGATTTGATCAATTTTCTTATCGTACTCAGTTTGTGTTCGTGAAATATTCTCATTAATTTCTGCAACTGAAGACTGCAAATCTGAGTTCCTTCCAGATTCAACCTGAGATACTGCGAGGCTTCGAATTTCCTTTGGTAGTTTTTGCTTCAACACCGAGAGCGCCTGCCCTGTCTGAGAAGTCACCAAAACAGTCTTACCTTGTGCAAGAAGTCGGGATACGATATTTGCAATAGTGTGCGTCTTTCCTGTACCAGGTGGCCCCTGTACGACGGCGCCATACTGTCTCTCTAGGCGCATAGCGATTCGCTTTTGCTCATCGTTATAGGGCAATGGAAAATAAAGTTCAGAATCCTGAATTATATCGTCATCTGAGCTGCTCTTGCTAGATTCATCCTCAGTGACGTACTCAGAGGCAACCAGATCCTTCAGGAAGGGAGTTAGTTTCCTATTCTCCTCAATATCTTCCTTAATTTTTTTCGCGTATTCTGCCCAACTCTTTCCTGTCTTTTTAAGCAGGAGTAAGTGGGGTTTATTTAGGACGTAAGGCTTTGTTCCTTTTGCTTCCTCAAGGTTTTCTTTGTTAAAGAAAGCGGTACCGTCTGCGGAAACATACTGCGCAAGATGATTGAAGTGTTGATTCAACAAATTAATATCCCAGAGATCCAGTTCGTGATTTTTCAGAAGTCCATTAATGAGCTTTGCTTTGTCATCTATATCTGCAATGTTTTGCTCCGTTGTCTCACGAACAAAACCTACATCGAAAAATGACGGTTCGCTATTTTTAATTTCGATTCTGATTTCAGACTTATCACTGTCGAGCTCCAGCTCAACAGGAGTGAAAAGTGTTGGGTGATTCACGACTTTATCCTTCCAGACAAAAAGATCATGACTCCACTGCAGATCAAAACTATCACCCTCTGTTTTGAGGAATGAACGGAGCGCATACAGTTCTTGATATATTCTGTTTACCGCAAAATCATCTTTACTTTTCTCTTTCCATGGCAACCATTTGGTTTCTAGCCAGACAGACATGAGTTCTTCATGTTCAGGAAAATCCTTAAAATAAATAGGTACTTCTATACTTTCTTTTTTTGTATATTCATCGTCTTCATCTTTCTCTATCCAGTTCTTCAGTAAATCTGATTTGGTACCCTTACTCTGAAGGAGTTCAAATGCATCAATGCGCTCATTGTCATCTTCAAAATACTCAGTGTCCAAAATTCTTTCTTGGGCAACTGGCAATACAGAGCTAGTCTGGTCAAAATCAGGGATCCATCTCTGTAGATCATCGGGAAGTTTTGGTGATGGCACTATTGCGCAGCGTCTTACTGATAATAAAATATTTGCGTCAATATCACGATCCTCAGAATCACGTTTGATATAAATATTTTTATGCTCGGGGAACTTAGCCTTGTTATCAATATCAAAAATCTTCTCATCTGGCTTGAGTGCTGTAATTTCCTTTCTTACCTTGAGATTAAGCTGCGCAAGTTGCTCAAGAAATTCAAAAAGCTTCTTTGAGTTTTCGATGTGCACTCCCTCATCTGGAGTACTGGAGTGATTTTGACTATTTTTTGGCATATTTATTTCAAGAGTTTATCTATAGAGATTTCAAGGACCTTGGCAATATTTGCCATCGTTGAGAGGGTGGAATTACTTTTCCCGTTCTCGATATTACTAACAAAAGACTTATCGACCCCAAGAAGGCGTGCGAGCTCAGTTTGTGTAATATTCTTATCGGTACGAATTTTCTTCAAATTATCACCGAGTTTTTTCGCCTCATCTTCCATGCAAAGAGTATACCACTTGTTGATATAAACAACAACCGTGAAGTGCCGATTGGCTATAATAAACCCAAAGAGAAAGATCGACCAAAAAACCACCTTTCGGTGGCTTTGATGGGTGGGTGAGGCTACTTTACTTATATGGGCGTTTTGGGCCTTTTGAAGCGTCTCGGTAGACCTCACTAGACTGTGCCCGCGGCCGGAATCGAACCGACATTTTCCCCTTAGGACGGGGTTGTTCTATCCATTGAACTACGCAGGCGTGCGTGCATAGTAGCACGTTTTTGTTAGGTGTTAGCGACAATGGCGCCACCGAGGCAGATTCCTTCTTTGGTGTAGAAGACGACGGATTGTCCTTTCGCGGGGCGTTCGGTTTCTTTGGGAACCTGAAGCGTTTCGCCAGAAAGTATGACGGGGAATGGTGACTGGCGGTAGCGGAACTGCGCAAGCATTTCTTTCTGCGAGCCGCTGACCCAGGAGATGTTCGTGAGAGTGATGTTTTCGCCTTCTTCAATTTTTGGTGCTTCTGTACCAACGATGACGGTATTTGCTTCGAGGTCTTTTGCAATCACGTAGTGCGGCTGCTCGTGTGTGGTTGCTGCATCAATCGTGAAGCCGTGACGCTGGCCGTAGGTGTAGATGAGTGCGCCATTGTGAGTGCCGATTTTTTCTCCGTTCTCATTCAGCACATCACCAGGAATAAGTGTTGTGTAGTGCGAGAGGAACTCTTCGATGTCGACATGTCCAAGGAAGCAAATGCCTTGGCTGTCTTTTTTCTCTGCTACAGGGACATTGTTCGCGAGGGCGTATTCACGGACTTGTGGTTTTGGAAGATGTCCTATGGGGAACATGGTGTGCGCAAGGTCTTCTTTTGTGAGTTGCCAAAGGAAGTATGACTGGTCTTTATTTGCATCATTACCGCGTACAAGCTGTGGCACACCATGCTCATCTTTCACTACCTGCGCATAGTGCCCTGTTGCAATAAAGTCTGCACCGCGTGCTTTCGCAAATTCCCAGAATACGCCAAACTTCACATGACGATTACACATCACGTCAGGGTTCGGCGTATTCCCCTTTAAGTATTCAGCAATCATGTATTCACCAACCGCGGTTTTGTATGCTTCTTCAGCGTCGCAGGTAAGGAATGGAATTTCGAGTGACGCCGCAACACGCATTGCATCGAGCCGTTCACGCTCCCAATTACACACGAGAAAATCTGGCTGCCATGTTTTGATGAACACACCAACAACCTCATGACCCGCAGCCTTCAGCATATGTGCCGAAACCGAAGAATCAACACCGCCAGATAATCCAACAAATACCTTTGCCATAGATGTCACCACCATACACCAAAATCTAGCATTCGGCTATTGCGCAAAGCGTGCTACACTTTCTCTACGAGTGTCCTCTGTGCGCCTATCATCACATGGACCTATCACCTTTCCTTGCTGCCGTTAATATCGCAGCAACCATCATTGGCACGCTCTACTGTTTTGTCCTTGCGGTCATTATTGCACTACGTGACATACGGGAACATTTTGAGCGCATAGTATTTGCGACCTGTATTGCCTTTGCGCTGCGCTCGGTTGCGCTTTGGCTCGGCGGCATGTGGGCATGGGTAGGGTACTACCATATCCCTGGGGCGTTCAGCATTGTGAACGCAACGCTTCTTGCGCTTTTACCGTTCGCGCTGTTTTCGCGACTGTCTCGCCCTTTGCCGCTTGCCATCCTTGCTACGGGTCTCGCAACTGCCATGCTTATGCTAACTCCCGACATGATATACGGACAAACTTATTACACTGATGTTGGTTTTACCGTTCTAACCTTTGGACCATATATCAATGTCTATCGCGCCGTACTTACCATACTTCTTATCATACCGCTCGTAATCTACCGCACGTATATGCATCGTATTCACGCGCGCAATACGCAAACCATCGCGTGCACCCTTTTGATTGGACAAAGCATCTATAGTTCATTCGTCATCATGAGCACGGTTCTTTTGCCGCTCTTTGGGTACGCGCAGTTTACCTACTACAACACAATTGTCGGCATTGCGGTCGTCGCTACGAGCTTCACCATTGTGCTCCTGCGGTCCTACGAAAAAAGCTAAGGGTTTACTCCTCCTCGCCTGAGACGCGATTCGGTTTTTCAAGAAGCAGCGCATCTGACTCAATCGAAGTCCCGGTGATTTTCATAACGTCTTTATCGATTTTGCCGAATTCTTTTTGAGCGGCGTTGTAGTGATTGACGGTCGTTTCGAGAGATTTGCCGAGTTTCTGCGTATAGTCTTCATAGGCTTTGAGATGACGTGAGAGCGCCTCGACATGCTTGCCGATTTGCTTTGCGGATTCTTCTATTTTGAAGGCGCGGAAACCGTAGAGCACCGACTGCAAATACGCAGAGAACGTTGTCGGCGACACAATGATAACGTTCTTATCTTTATAGGCGTATTCAAGGAGTGAGCGAGTGTTTACTTTCACTGCACCGACCTCATTAACCATGAGATCGTAGTAAATACCCTCAGCAGGAATGTACATAAAGGCAAATGGGAGCGTGCCTTCTTTCGGGCGAATATACTTTGCGGTCTCGTCGATGCGCGTACGCAAGTCTTTGATGAAATCGCGCTCGTACTGTTCGCGCTCGGCATCGGTCTGCGCGGCGATAAGCCTTTCGTAGTTGTCGAGTGAAAACTTCGCGTCAATAGCAATGAGCCCTTCGGGGGTGTGGATGACGGCATCAACAGCTGTCTTGTCCGCAAACGGATACTGCAAGGTAAACGCCCCGGGCGGCAAAATATTTTCAAGCGCGAGCTGCAGCGATGCTTCTCCCAAGTTGCCGCGCTGCTTTTGATGCTTGAGTACCTTCTCAAGATTCTTGAGCTGATCCGCAATCGTAAATACCTGCTTCGAGGATTCCGAAACTTCTGCAACACCCTTCACCACATGCATGAGTCGCTCGTTCATTTCTTTGTTAATAGAGCTGATGAAATCCTGACTCTCACGAAACTGCGACTGTACCGAGCGCTGCATGCGATCGGAACTTTCGCCGAGGCGCACGTCCACGGTTTTTGTGAGCTGCTGAAGCTGCTGCTGGAGGAGGAGCATTCCTTGCGTATCATCCTCTTTTTCCTCTTTGCGGAAGAAAAATACATAAACGAGTATGCCAAGAATTGCGATGAGCAATGCGATAATTACGGTTGTATTCATATGCACGTTAGTATATCATACAAACATTATGTTACATGAAGAAATCAAAGGCACCCTCAAGGAGGCCATGAAAGCGCGCGACGAAGTTCGTCTCCGCACCGTACGTTCAATGCTCACGGCGTTTATGAACGAGCTTGTCGCCACAGGCAAAAAGCCACAAGAAATGCTTGATGACGCGGGTGTTCTCGCGGTTATTAAGCGCCTCGCCAAGCAGCGTAAGGATTCTATCGAGCAGTTCGAAGCTGCCGGCCGTAACGAGCTTGCACAGGTTGAAAAGGACGAACTCGCCGTGCTTGAAACCTACCTCCCTACTCTCATGTCACGCGACGCTATCCGCCCAATTGCTGCCGCAAAAATCGCAGAACTTGGCGCAGTCGACAAATCAAAAATGGGGCTCCTCGTCGGCGCGCTCATGAAAGACCTCGGCGGCAAAGCTGATGGCGCAGATGTAAAAGCTGTTATTGAGGAACTCCTCGCATAATTTATTGTATGGAATTCCTATCATTTATCATCCCCGTCGCCATCGTACTGCTCTTTATCGGACTTCGTGTTGTTGATCAATACGAACGAGGCGTCATCTTAACGCTCGGAAAATATTCTGGCATGCGCGAGCCGGGACTCACCTGGATTTTCCCTGGTATTCAGCAGATGACCAAAGTCGACCTCCGTATCCGCACCGCCGACATTCCCCAGCAGGAAGCAATCACCAAAGACAACGTTTCCGTTGCTATCAACGCGGTCGTGTACTTCAAAGTCAGCAAAGCCGACGACGCAGTGCTCAAGATTCAGAACTACACCGAAGCCGTTGCGCAGTATGCGCAAACCGCACTTCGTGATGTTATCGGCGGCACCGACCTCGACACGCTCCTTGCGGAACGCGCGCGTGTCTCGAATGACATCGAAGCGATCATCGACAGCGCAACCGACGCCTGGGGCGTCGACGTCACCGATGTTCGCATTCAAGACATTCAGCTCGACCAAAACATGCGACGCGTTATGGCAAGTCAAGCTGAAGCCGAACGCGACCGTCGCGCAACGATAATCCGCGCAGAAGGCGAAGAAATCGCCGCCGAAAAGCTTTCGCTCGCCGCACGCAAACTCGCGAGCACGCCCGGCGGCATCCAGCTTCGCACCCTGCAAACAATCGAAACCGCCGCCGCAGAACCAAACAAAACAATCGTCTTCGCCGTCCCCACAGAAATTTTTAAGGAGACACAAGCACTGAGTGCAGGACTTGTATAGCCAAATAAAATCACCACCTCCGTTCAATGGAGGTGGTGATTTACATTACTGCGCGTATGCTTTTTTTGCCAACACGAGTGCGATGATAAGAATCGAAATATCTCGGAAGAGAATGTCAAATTGAGCCAGATTGCATACAATGATACCTGCAAGTATTGCGGCGGCGGAAAGCGCGGGGATAAAGATTTTTTTGCCAGAAAGTATCCAGAGAGTAAGGACGACCTCGATAAAACCAAACGCATGCAAGAGTACAATGGGCGAAATACCGAGTGTGGCAGCACCATTCAGTACAAACGGTGGAACGTAGCCAATCCACGCGGAGGGGTTTTGCACGGCACGCAGTGCTGGATACAAAAGGCTAAACGCAAGCGCTATGCGAAGGGTGAGGAACATACTTTATTCTGTTACCGCTATAGTACCACCGTCACGTACATTGAGATGGTTATGATATTTCCAAGAGCCAACTTCGGAAAATACAAACGTGTATTCTCCGGCCGCCGCAACAGGGCCGCAGGCGTCAAAAATCTGTGACGCTTCACTCCCGCCACATTTTGTAATAGCAGAGCCAGGATACACAGTGTGCGTTGGATGCATTGCGGTCGCTGGCCACATGTCTGTCGTCGACATATTGCGCCAAACAACGGTGTCGCCCGCCTTGACACTTAATTCTTTCGGCGAAAACCCCTCAGCGGTGTAAAGCACCGTGTGCGTTGTTTGTGCATCAGCAACGGGCGCGGCCACACCGGTGCTTTCGCTCGAGGTGTTGCTGACGACTGGTTCAGGACTGCTCTCTGGAACCGCCTCGGGGGCATTGCGCGTAATCAAAAACCCTCCAACCGAAAGAATAATGATGGCGAGAATAATTATTTTATACATAAGTATAGGTACTACGTGATAATACCCAAGCATACCACGAGATACCAATACCCTTATGTCGTCCTCGGCCAAATATTTGCGGCAACAGGATAGAGTTTCGTGAGCGGATGCTCGACGCAATCATGTGGACGCGCTTTGCAGACGTATCGTCCGTAGAGTACGAGCCCGTTGTTGACGTACTTCCAATCTTTCTTCGGGATGAGCGCTTCGAGGTCGTGAGAGATTTTCTTGAGGTCAGTATGTTTCGTGAGTCCAAATTTCAGCGCAAAGCGCTTCACATGCGTGTCCGTCGGGATACCTTCCCAAATCTGGAAGAGGTCGCCGAGAATAACATGTGCTGTTTTATAGCCGACGCCGGGGAGCTGTACTAATTCTTTTTCTGTTTTTGGAAGGTTGCCGCCAAATTTTTTCACAACCATCTCCCCTGCGCCGATAATTGCTTTTGTTTTGTTGTTAAAAAACGGAATGCTCCCAATCTCTTTTGCGAAAACGGCTGGGTCGGCCTCTGCAAAATCCTTTGCGGTGTGATATTTTTTAAAAAGTGTTGCAGTCACCATATTTACCCGCTTATCG
>MFMN01000011.1:30364-39650 GCA_001783515.1 Candidatus Kaiserbacteria bacterium RIFCSPLOWO2_12_FULL_50_10
GCTTGTCGCTCATCAAAAAGTCCTTTGTCCATATGCGTATTCTACACACGTTCGGCACCAGAATACCTTGACAATATGTATTTTTAGTGCATAATATTACCATTATGACACCAATCATGACACATAAAGGCGAATTCCTCTTTTGGGTCTTCGTATTCATGGCGGCAATCTACGGCGTGCTTGCAGCGATTGACTTCATTCCCAACGAGCGACCGCTTTCGTATGTCGTTCCCGAAGTAGCCGAAACGGCGGTCGAGGCAGAGACTCCGTACGAACCCGTCGAGGCAGCACCATCTGCCGCGCCACTTGCGGGTGATGCAACACCGAACCAAATCATCATCGACAAGTTCGAGAAAACGCTCACCGTCAACAATCCCGTGCAAAGCGACATCACCACCCTCGACAATTCCCTCCTCACGGGTGTTGCACGCTACCCGTCATCAGCCACCATGAACGACGACGGCACCATGCTCCTCTTTGGACACTCGAGCCATCTCGCGATTGTAAACAACCAGAACTTCCGCGCATTTAACGACATCGAGGACCTTGTCTGGGGCGACACCATCCGCGTTCGTTCCGACGACTACGAATATGTCTACCGCGTCGACCGCGTCTATTCGCTCAAAGCAACTGCCGACTCTATCCCTATGGAAAGTGGCATGAAGAAACTCGTCCTCGTGACCTGTAACAACTTCGGCGCAAAGGAAGACCGTTACATCGTCGAAGCATCATTCGTTGATGCAACTGAACTCCGTTAAAAAATACACCTCCGTTCAAGGAGGTGTATTTTTTAGCGGTGGATCCCTTCCTTCCTGACAAAAGGAACGGGTAATGTTTTTGGATTACTGAGCAGTGAAATCCACGTGGATTTATGTATGCACATCTCTAGAGCGTTGCTTGTAACTTTTGTCAGGAAGGATAGGATCCAGCGCTAGAGCAGAATACGCGAGCATCACTATATTCTCTCGTTTTAGCAATTATGAAAAAATCTCTCCATTACTGGAGGGATTTTTAACTAATCAACACGAACAGATACTGTCTGCACCTGCGCTGCCTTTCCTGTTTCTTGGTAGATGAGTGTTACGTCGTGCGTACCGCGAGAGAGTCCGCCTGTCGTACAGACGGCGAATGCTCGCTCGCCAGCGCCGAGAGGCGCTTGACGTGTCGTGGTCACTGCGCCTTCCCAATTACACGAGAACGTCCAGGCGTTTGTCGCTGCGTTACCATTATTGTAAACCATTGCACGAATCGCGGGTATGTCGCTTCGCTCAATCGAGGAGCGAGGCACGAAACTACCGCGCCATGTCGTGCCGAATGCGTGGAAGCTCATGACTGCGTTCGAGTAGCGCGGGACTGCCTTTGCAGGCGCCGCCGTAGCAACACGAGTTGTTTCGCGGCTTGCTACCGTAGCCTCAGGCGCTGCATACTTGCTTGAAACCTGCTCGTCTTCGGTGTCGCTCGCGAGCGCGAGAACCGCCGCGCCGCGCACATCCGCCTCGTCCTCAAGAACAACGACCGGCTGCTCACGCTGTGTAATCGAATCAAGCGCCACTGCGCCGTAGCCAACCGCACGAACAAGCATGTCGACAATCACCACAGCCGCAATAAGCGCGAGAATGACCGCCACGAAGAGCCCAACAATCTGTAATCCTGTATACTTCATGCAGAAACCATACCATTTCAGCACCGATTGTCAATTGGGCGAAGCGTGTGTAGCCAGAGGGAGAAAAAGAAAAAGCCGGACACGAAGTGTGCCCGGCGTTGCGCTACTTTGTGCAAAGAAGTTGCCGATTACCCTGCCATGATGCGTTGCAGGGTTGGATTGGTTTGCATGATGTTCCATGCAAACATCAGGAAGCCGCCAAGCATGATGATTTTTGCGCCAACCCCGATTGCACTGCTTGCGGGAATCTCGAGGATTTTTTCCGAGGCGTACAGAATCAGGAAGACGGTACCCATGACAGCAAGAGCGCCAATATCGAAGTAATTGCCCGCAAGGATTGCACCAAAGTACAACGCAGCAGCACAGAGATTCATCAGCAGCGACACATTCCCTGCCGTCTCGTACCACTTCGACGCGAGAATCAGCACGCCAATCATCGACACGAGCGACGCGAGCCAGAAGATGCCCGGCTCGAACACAAAGAGCACGCCCGCGAGTCCTGCAACTTTCAGCGCGGTGTAGCCAAGAAGCAGAAACACAGACTGCGCCGTCGCGGGGGCGATTACGGAATCATTCTCGAAACCGATAGCGGTGCACAGCGGCGTCTTTGCAATCATGAACCCCATCGACACCATCAACGCACCCACGGAGAGAAAACCGACCGCCGGTGACCCGAAGAAGAGCGCAATTACGCCCCAAATGAGCGCGAGGAGCGCCCTTGCGGTGCGAGGATTCACGGTGATCTTCCTGAGACGCGCGGTGTACATTGCAGCGCCCGCAATGAGTGCCGACCCGGGGAGCAGGGCAAAAATTTGCCATTCCTCGATGAAGTACGAGAGCACAACGAGGCCGACTGCAGACACCCAAATCGCCACCTCGATGAAGCCCGTCCATTCGAGGAGCATTTCGATAGCGCCCCAAAAGACGTAGACAATGCCGACGAGAAGTGCGAGCGCGCCAAGGAGTTTGACAGTGCCCGTCAGTGAGACATAGCCCGCCGCGCGCTGGAGCGCGGTGAGCTGTTCGGGGCTGCATGCGAGTGCAATGGTTTCCATGGAATCTCCTTTTGCCTTTTCAGGCGGTGTTTAAGAACGAGAACAGCAAGCGCTCCAATACTGCCGTACGCAGCATGCATTGTCAACATACGCACAGACAAAGAAAATGACCTCGCGAGCGCGAGGTCAAAAGACAAAGGTGCAAAGTGCCAGGGTTTAAGTGACAGAGGACTCCTTGCGGACCCCGGCAAAGACCCAAGGGGCAAGCCAACCGTCCTCGCTCCGACGCACAAGCACGCGCCGCTCGCCGTCCCAGCAACCGAACTTCGCGCAGCAATGCTTGCCGCTACCGTCCATCCATTGGCAGACATTTGGCATGGTATCTGCGAGCTCGGGGTTAGCGGCATTGTCGATGGCTTGCGCCTCAATGTCGACGACGATACCGTGATACGCATACTCGGCGTCGAGAGCGGCTGGCGAGAGCCAGCCATTTTTGTCGTACGCCTCGGGACGAGGCCTGAAGTAGTGAAGTGTTACCACCTCACCTTGCCCGCGAGGCATGGCGTCACGGACCGCCTCGTTCACATGCTGCCGGCGCTTCGTAGTGTCGAAGACCTGCTTCGGGGTGAGCGAACGGTGGGCATGCACTTTGGCGGTGCGAACGATGTATTTCGCACGTTGGTCGACCACCTCGGCTGGACTGGAACTCTTGTTCCGAACACGCAGCAAATCGCGGAGACAATTCGTAACGCCGACGAGCTCGCCGCTACTCAAGTCTTTCGGCGCTTTCTCGCCGGGATGGACAACGACAAAACCATCATCAATTGCCTTCTCGAGCACAATGCGGCACATTGCTTCAATACTGATATTTTCCATGCTAGGCTCCTTTGGAAAGGTATAAAAAGGACAAACAATGGCATAGTTGTACTCCATCTATATCCTTTGTCAATCTCCCACGAAAAAATGCCCAACGCAGTTCGCGTTGAGCATTTTGTATTTTGAGTCTTTATTTTGTATTTGACTTTGAGTTCGACCGTGCTCGCATTGGTCGCTCCGAACCTTGTTGCGAAGACGGGTTGAGGTTGGTGTGATTTTGAGCTCGGTGAGACCCCATTCATATTTTGTGATTTTATCACTCTTTCACTTTCACATGCGCTTGGAGATCTCTTAGAAAATCCTCTGGATTCTCTAGTGGGGCATTATAGGTATATACTGACAGCGACAATGCATAGCCATCAATATATGTACGAAACGACATGCCGCCATATGGACTACCGTCTTTGCGATAGTCAACAATAGCAAACTCTCTCCCGTCGATATTCATAGCCCCCTGGTAACCCTCAGCACGTGCTGTTACCTCCATGTGTTCTGCATGCGTCGTACTATTCTTTGCTGAGATATCGATTCCTGATTGAACCCAACATTTTTCTTTTTCTTCTTGAAGAAGAAACGTGAAAGACCCTCTCCCTCCATCACCATTCGCCACTGTCGTTGTAGCAAAATCAAAATATCCACGAGAAGGATATTCTATAGTTATATCGGTTTCTCCTATCTCTGCAACTGTATCATATGCTGCCTTTTCAGAAACGAACACAATTCGTTCAGGGCAGACAGCAGCTTCACCGCTCACAAAAAGTGTGTGTAGTGAGTCTTGGTACACAAAGGAACCAGCGGCAGCTACCGAAACGACGAATAAAATTGTCGCAAAAAAATATTTATTTCGCATACATTGATTGTACACACTTGCGTAAAAAAAACAACTGTGCTATATATACTGTCTCGTGCTAATACTGGTACGGGATTGTTCTTTCATTCTTTTAGGAGTGACGCCATGTCATCGACTCGTAGGAATTTCGTTCTTTCACTCACTACAATACTTCTTGCTACCAATGTACACGCCCGAAGTGGTGAGTCCCACACGTGGACTCATGGCGATGACTGGATTGCACGCATCGCATATGAAGCACGTGCTGCATTTCATGCCCCCTTCGCTGCAGCACATGCAGACATGCCGCATAAGGTAGAGAGCTCTCAACTTCCTCCCTCATACGAAAATCTGCAGGGAGCAAAGGCTTACCTCGGTACCGTGAATTATGTCTACAGCGACATGACCGCGTACAGCATGTTCTACGGCGAAACCGTTGCCGACAAGAACGGTCTTGCTGGTGGTCCCTATACAACATCTGATGGAAAGACTTACTATGCTGGGGGTGAATGCACGTTCTTTGCAGGGCTTGTCTTGCTCCGTTCAACCTACTGGGCATGGAGCGACCATTACGCGACCCCAAACTTTCCAGGTGCAATGTATGGAATCCCCGACAGTCAAACAACGCAAGCGTGGTCAACCGTTCAGCCGGGGTGGATCCTTGTTACAAAAGGAGGCGCTGACGGTCCGCACTACGCTGTCGTTGAGCGAGCAGGAAAAGCAGATCATAGTGACGGAACACCGACAGGTCTTTGGATCATCGATTCAAACTATGTCTATCAGCATGGCATTGGCTACCATTTCATCCCGTTCAGCGTGCTGAATGCGCGGAACTATCGTGCATGGAAGCCGAATCGCGGCACATATAACTACTAAACGCAGAGGGTCCAAGGAATTTTAGAGGGTTACGCACCCTCTTTTTATTTTGTACATTCAGTCGAAATGAAAAAATGCTACACATGTAGCATTTTTTATTTTACTTCCCCTTGTTTGCATTCGAACCTGCGCGGGCGCGCATTGATTCGTTGAGAATCTTTTTGCGGAGACGGGTTGAAGTTGGCGTTACTTCGAGGAGTTCGTCGTCGTTCATGATTTCGAGGCCGGACTCAATCGTGATGAGGCGTGGTGGCACGAGTGTGATAGCGTCGTCAGAACCAGAAGCGCGGATGTTGGTGAGCTGCTTACCCTTTGTTGGGTTCACTACCATTTCTTCACCCTTCGACGTGTTGCCGATAACCATACCTTCGTACACTTCGGTGTTGGCACCAATGTAGAGCTGTCCACGGTCCTGGAGACCCCAGAGTCCGAAGCCGAGCGCCTTGCCGGTTGCCATTGAGGTCATTGAGCCGGTTGCGCGCTTCACAATTTCGCCTGCATATTCCTTGAAGCCGATAAAGCGACTGGCAAGGATACCTTCACCCTTGGTGTCGATAATGAACTGCGAGCGGTAGCCGAGGAGTCCGCGAGTTGGCATTTCGAAGATGAGGCGAACGGTGTTTTCGTGCGCAATCATGTTCTGAAGGAGTGCCTTACGATTGCCGAGACGTTCCATGATTGGACCCTGGAATTCAATTGGCGTATCAACCACAACTTCTTCATATGGTTCAAACTTCTTGCCATCCTCTATCTTCACGATGATCTGTGGGTTTGACACCGCGAGTTCAAAACCTTCACGGCGCATGTTTTCGAGGAGTACGGAGATGTGCATTTCGCCACGGCCAGCAACCTTGAATGGCGCACCGTTTGAAGTGTCCACACGGAGACCTACGTTGACTTCGAGTTCACGGTCGAGGCGTTCACCAATCTGACGACCCGTCACAAACTTCCCTTCGCGTCCGGCGAATGGTGAGTCGTTTACCATGAATTCGAGCTCGATAGTTGGCTCTTCAACGTCAATTGCGTGCATTGGTTCATCTGCAGCATTCGTGAGGAGCGTCTCGCCGATGGTGATGTCAGGGAACCCGGCAATCATCGCGATGTCGCCTGCACGTACATCTTCCGCTTCTACGCGGGCAGTACCCTTGAAGGTGAAGATCTTTGTGATTTTTCCAGAACGAGTCTCGCCTGTTGGCGTCTTAATAGTGTAGGTACCGCCAACTTTGAATGATCCGTCGTACACACGGATAGCCGCAAGGCGGCCAACGAACTTGTCGTAGCCGAGGTTAAAGACCTGTGCCTTCCCTGCGGCAGCTGCATCGCCTGATGCTGCGGGAACTTTTTCAAGGATAGTATCGAGAAGCGGGTCGAGATTGACCTTTTCGTCGCCAATGCTCTTCATAGCAACACCTTCGCGACCAATTGCGTACACGGTGGTAAAGTCCAGCTGTTCGTCATTTGCACCAAGCTCCATAAAGAGCTCAAGCACTGCGTCGTGTGTCTTTTCAACATCCGCTGCCGGTTTGTCGATTTTGTTAATCACCACAATCGGCTTAAGTCCAAGCTCGAGTGACTTCTTAAGCACGAAACGAGTCTGCGGCATTGGGCCTTCCTGCGCGTCAACAATAAGAAGCACAGTGTCGATAGCACGAAGCACACGCTCTACTTCAGAACCGAAGTCGGCGTGGCCTGGAGTGTCCACAATGTTAATCTTTGTGTCCTTGTAAAAAGTGGCAGTGTTTTTCGCGTAAATAGTTACGCCGCGCTCCTGCTCGATAGCGTCTGAGTCCATGGATGCGCCCTCTTCAAACATCCCCGTCTGGCGCATAATCGCGTCAGTGAGTGTTGTCTTGCCGTGGTCCACGTGTGCGATAATCGCAATGTTACGAATGCTAGAATACATAGACGCGCACTATACCTATGATTTGCCCATTTTGCAAGGGTTTTCATCTTTCACTCATGATGTCCGCACAAGAAAAATACATAAACCCACATGGATTTATGTATTAATCAATTTAAGGCACTACGCGTAACTTTTGTCATCCTGGAAGGAGGAGGTGAATTGATACGAAGTGTCAAGAGAAGCTACCCTGGGGTATCCAGGCGCTAGAGCAAAGAGACTCGACCTTACCCTCAAAGAACAGTAAAGACTACTACTTCTTCACCACAGCCTTCTTGGACGCAACCTTCTTCGCCGGCTTCTTTTCAGCAGCTGTCTTCTTTGCAACTTTCTTTGCCTTTGGTGCAACTGTTTCTTCTGCGACAACTTCTGCCACAACAGGCTGAACAGCCTCCTTCTGCGCCGCAGTCAACTTCTCAACAGCAGCAATAAGCGTATCGAGTTTCGCAAGCACAACAGAAAGGTCAACTTTCGGTGCCTCCTTATATGCTGGCTTCGCCGCATCGCGATACGTGCTTCGTGACTCGAAATTGCTTCGAGTATCTTCTGAAGCGCCACGCTTCTCACCAAAACAATCCGAACAGAAAACTGGGCGATCGCCAGACGGACGAAACGGTACTTCACACTGCTTCTGACAATCAGCACAGGTTGCTTTGAATACTTCAGACTTGCGGTCGTCGCCGAAGCTACTACGGTTTCCACCATAACTTGGACGATTACCGCCACCAAAACTCGGACGATTCCCACCACTGAAGCCGCCACGTCCGCGATCAAAACCTCCCCCTCGTTTGTCGCTGCCGAAGCTTCCTCGTGAGCCAAAACTCTTGTTGTCTTTAAAATTTTTCATATAGTAGTGTGTACACTACACGTTTTTGGGGAATATGCTAGTTTTTGGCTGGAGAGCGTGCTTCTTTTTCTCCTTGTTTTCTCCTTGAAATATTTTTAAATATCTGTACAATGCGGGGGACATAAACAGCATAATGTTGTTTGTGGGATGGACACTCCTCGTATGGACCCCTTCGCTTACGCTTCGGGAACCATACAGAGTTCATTCATTCGGTTATGTGGGATGCATGCTGCGCTACGCTCCGCATGCGCACGCTCTGCAATTTTCGTAAAAACAAATCTCCCTTGCGGTCGGCTTGTTTTTACGAAAATCACAGAGCGTGCCCCACTAAGCCTATCCTGCGTGGCTTGCCCACGCAACGCTCAACTCATTCCTCTGTAGCTCAGCGGTAGAGCAGTCGACTGTCAAAGGCAGCTTTATGGAGTAATCCATATCGAAAAGAAGGTGAATTGCTGGAAACCCGAACGACTTGTTGTAAAACAAGATCGAGGGCAATCAGCAGCCAAGCCTTGATGCAAATCAAGGAAGGTTCAGAGACTATCTCGAGAGAGAGTACTTGCAATGCAAAGCATTGCCGGGAAGCGCCTTCCTCCAGTTCGTTCACACGAACATCTGGATGATGATATAGTCCATACCACGCGTAATCGTGGAGAATATGTAATCGATTGGTCGCAAGTTCGAATCTTGCCGGAGGAGCAAAAAGAAAAATCAGAACCGAAAGGTTCTGATTTTTTAGTGTGTCGAAACGATTACTCTTTCTCACTATGTTTTGAATGCGGCGCGGAGTGCGTTGAGAATGACGAGAATATCTATACCCTCTTGCAAAAGAGCGCCGGTGACTGGCGGAATATAACCAAAGAAAGCGACCAGCATTGCAAGAGATGAGAGACCAATCCCTACCCAAACACTCTGCGTTGCGACACGCACCGTATGACGTGAAAGCGTGAGCGTTTCAGCGACGGAAGCAACATCACTACCCATGATTGCCACGTCGGCTGCGTCAATTGCAGCGCTGTTCTCGGTACCTGAAAACACCATGCCGACAGATGCGCGTGCGAGAGCTGGCGCATCGTTTAATCCGTCACCAATCATAACAACCGTCTCGGTATTCTTTTTTGCGCCATCAATCAGCGCATACTTCTCTTCTGGAGAGATCCCTGCATGAATTTGTATTGGCAGCGAACCAAAAAGCTTCTGTGCGTTTTCATACGTATCGCCCGTAACCATATGCAATACAAACCCTTTCGCAACAAGCGCACAAAGTACGGCGCGTGCGTCTTCCTTGATGGTGTCAGCAATA
>MFMN01000012.1 GCA_001783515.1 Candidatus Kaiserbacteria bacterium RIFCSPLOWO2_12_FULL_50_10
CGTCTGCCTTGGTATTGCCGCGCTGGGTGAGGACGGTTTCGATGTTGGTTGTCGAACTTGAGACTTCAGCAAGTGAGCGTGTGCCATAGTCGATACTGTCGGGAAGGTTGAGGGCGAGGAGTGAGTTCATTTCGATAGTTCCTATGCTTGCAGCTTGGAGGCCTGCGGTGTCGCTGATGACAATGCGTGCTGCCCAGGAGTCACTTTCGTAGATTGATGAGCTGTCGGTGCCGTCTATCCAATAGGCGAGGGGCACTTCGCAGTTGTAGGTGATTTGTGTGTTGTCGCCGTCAGTATAGGTAGTGGCGCAGGTGTTCACGCTGTAGCAGTCATTTTTGTCGACGGTGCAACTAACACCTTTACTGACGCGATAGAAGGTAAGAGCAAGCGTTGACGAGGCGATATCGTTTTCTCCATTGAGGTCGGTGATTTGACCGTTTATGTGAATGGTGCGATCGGTGCCGATATTCGGGAGGATACCGCTGGTGGTTAAATCGTCGGTGCCGTATGCGCTTGTTGCAAAGCGGATGGTGTCTACCGTTGGTGCGGTGTTTTGAATTTCTGCAGATGTTGAAACATCGGCGGCTCCGGTGTAGCGGAGGACGATGCTTATGATGAGGATGAAGGCTAGGGCAATGAGTGACGCCACAATGTATTTCTTTTGCATGGGGATAGTATAGTGTCAGACTCGAAAAAGACAAAACCGCGATATCGCGGTTTTGTGCACATCTTAGCTAAGAAGAGTATCGATGCGATTCATGTCACGCGGGAAGAGCGTTGCTTCCTTGACGTTACCGAGACCACAGAACTTCATCGTCATACGCTCAAGCCCCATGCCGATGCCGCCGTGGCGTGGAATGCCGTGCTTGAAGGCCTGGAGGTAGAAAGCGAACTTTTCTGGATCCATGCCGCGTGATGCAATCTTTGCAACAAGGTCGTCGTGATTACTGATACGTTCTGCCCCCGAACACATTTCAAGCCCCCGGAAGAGGAGGTCGAAGCTGTCGCTGTATTCAGGATTCTCAACATTTGCTTTCGTGTAGAATGCGCGCTTTGCCGTTGGGAACTGGGTGACAAATACGAAATCTGAGCCAAGATTCTTTGCAGCATATTCGCAAATGAAGCGTTCGTCTTCTGGCTCCATGTCGAGCTCAGCATGCTTATCAACACCTGTTTCCTTTTGAATAATGTCATGAATTTCCGCAAGTGAGAGAACAGGGATTACTTCAGGGACAAGTACTTTTTCTGCACCAAGAAAGGCGAGCTCGTTCGCACAAGTTTCTTCAACTCGTTTCGTGATGTGTTTTACAAGTCCCGACACCGTAGCGATAACATCAAGATAGCTCGTAACATGCCCCATCTCGAAGTCCATCATAGAGATTTCTGAAAGGTGACGTGTTGTTGCGGAGCGCTCTGCGCGGAACATTTGCCCAATCGTATACACGCGCTCGAAGACGCCAACCATCATCTGCTTGTAGAGTTGTGGTGAAGTTGCAAGGAACGCTTTCTTATCGTCGAAGTAGTCTACTTTGAAGACTTCGGAGCCGCCCTCCGCGTCGCCACCAACAAGCTTTGGCGCTTGAAATTCTGTGAAGCCTTCGCCGTCGAGATACTCACGCCATGCTTTGGTAATAGTCGCCTGCACTTTGAAGACAGCGCGTTCGCGCTTGCGACGAAGGGTGAGAGGGCGGTTGTCGAGGAGTGTATCAAGATTAAGGTCGCCATCGAGATCAAACGGCATCGGTTCTGCAGCATTCACGATAGTGATGCCAGTGATTTCGAGTTCAATATCGCCGTTTTGTACGTTTGCATTGACCATCTTTTCAGGGCGCTTGTGCACAATACCTTTGACCTCGACCGCATATTCCTGCTTGAGCTCCTTGGCAACTTCAAGCACGTCAGGCTTGCCAAAGACAACGCCTTGCACCGCGCCCGAGCGGTCACGGAAGTCGAAAAACGCCATCTTTCCCTGCTGACGAGCGACGTCAACTGAAGCGCGGATGAGTACCTCAGTTTCGAGGTGTGCTGAGAGATCAGCAATCAAAATTCTTTCCATATTTATGTATAGGTTACGCACGGGATACAAAAACCCCGCACAATAATTATAGTAATAATCATTGTGCGGGGACGCTAAGTAGAAACTTAACGCGGTGCCACCCCGCTTCACCGTCCCCCAACCCCTCCATTAATGGAGGGGTTGGGGTCAGTGCGCTTTTTAGTTGTAATGCTTCAGCAGTTATCATCCTGCATCACCAGCTTTAAAGAATGTAGCACACCAGAAGATTACACGCAACCACCAGTTTTTAGTATTCGACTCTGGATTCCTTCTGAATGACAAAAGTGGCGTAAAATGTTTTAAAAAAATAAGTAGTTAAATCCATGCGGATTTAACTACTTAGTAATCATAAGCAATATATTTTCCTTTTGTCAGGAAGGATGGGATCCAGAGCGTTAACTATTCCTCCTGCAAGAAGCCGCCGGCTTGGTGATTCCAGAGGGTGGCGTAGGTGCCGGAGTTCTTTAGGAGTTCTTCGTGGGTACCGTCTTCTTGGATGGTACCGTGCTCAAGGACAAGGATGCGGGACATATCGCGAAGAGTTGAAAGACGATGCGCTATGGCAATAACAGTCTTCCCATACATGAGTTCTTTGAGAGCTTTCTGCACCGCGACTTCGCTTTCGCTGTCGAGGGCTGAGGTAGCTTCGTCGAGAATGAGGATTGGCGCGTCTTTGAGAATTGCGCGAGCAATAGCAACACGTTGACGCTGTCCGCCGGAGAGTTTTACCCCACGTTCGCCAACAAGAGTGTTCATGCCTTCGGGAAGCATGTCGATAAATTCGAGAGCGTGTGCTTTTTGTGCTGCGTCGCGGACTTCTTCGTCAGTTGCATCTGGGCGTGCGTAGGCGATATTTTCACGAATAGAGCGATGGAAAAGCGCTGGCTCTTGCGGCACGACTGAGATAGCGCGACGGAGTGAATCCTGCGTAACTTCTGCAATATTCTGATCATCTATTTTTATCGCACCACCAGCAATATCATATTCTCGAAGCAAAAGCGAAACCAGCGTCGACTTCCCTGCACCACTTTTACCGACAAGACCGATACGCTCACCGTCTTTGATAGTGAGGTTGAAGTTTTTGAAAACTTCAACAGCTTCGTGTGCGAATGATATGCCATCAAGAACAATCTCACCTTTCTTTGCAACAAGATCCTGTGCATTTTCAACATCAATCACCTCATGAGCTTGAGAAATAGCCACAAGCCCCTCTTCTGCTTCGCTATAGATCTGCGAGATGTTATTAATCATAAACCCAATACGTGTAAGTTCGCGCCATACGCTACTAATGAGTGCAAATACCAGCACAAAATCACCAGAGGTCGCCGTGCCTTGTTGAAAACTAATAATAAGTAGCGCAAGAATACCGCTCACCGCTAGCAGAATAATGATGGTATTGATAATCAAAATGTATTGCGCGACATCTGACTTTTTGACACCAATGACACGGGCGTCTTCAAGAGTCTCGGTAAGACGGGATAGCTCTTGTGAACCTTGTGCGAAACTGTGTACCGCACGCATATTCGTTAACGCATCTATCGAGACGCCACGTATCTTTGCAATTGCTTTTGCATGCATACGAGCGATACCCCCTTGCCACTTGAAGAGCGGGAGATTACAAAGAATAATCACCACAATGAGCGTGACGAAGGTCACTCCAGCACGCACATCGACAGAAAACATGAGTCCCGTGGTAACCAAAAGCCCAATCGCCGTAGCTGTCACTGTCCATATTGCTTCATGCAGCAAATTTCGCATACCGCCGCCGACTTGTATTTCCTTTGCGTTGAGCCCACCTGCAAAATTACCTGAAAAGAAACGATGACTATGTTTCTGAAGGTAATCACGGAGTGCGGGGTATGCCGTACTCTCCACGGCACGAGATATTCCTCGCACACCTAAGAAGCTGCTTAGACGAAATATGGTCGCAAAGAAAAGAAATGCGGACACATACACGATGCTCCAGAATACTATAAACGACACCACTTCTGCAGTTCCTTGTGTTTGAATGCCGTCAACAACGATTTTGTAGACATAGGGAAGAAATGAGACAACAGTTTCTCCTATAAGTGCCAATAGGAACGCACCAAAAAGAAGCCACCTGTTCCCCTTCGTCATCTGCCATATAAATGGCAGGATTTTCTTGGGGATTGTTTGATGTGTTTGCATATGAGTTGTGAGTGAATAAGGTCCGACCTTATTCATTTTGTGTGATATTTTAGCATTGCGGTGTCGCGGCCTTCTTTGATTATTGTGATGAGGGCGGCGGTGAAGGTTTTTATATTGTCTTCAATTTTTTGTCGTTCTTCGGGCGTGAAGGGTTTGAGAACGAAGTTTGCACGGGCGTCTCCGGTCACGGGATGGTTTGGTTCGATGCCGATACGGAGGCGTGTGTAGGCGGCGGTGCCGAAGGTGCTTGTCACGCTTGCGACTCCGTTGTGTCCACCCGCTCCGGCGCCGTAGGAGATTTTGAGGTCGCCAACGGGGACGTTCAGCTCATCGTGAATGACGATGGTTTCTTCGGGTGTGAGTTTTGAGGCGGCGACAACCTGTCCGCTTTCGTTCATGTAGGTGCCAGAAAGAAGGAGCTGCACGTCATGGTCACCTATGGTGCTGATGGTTTTTTCTGCTTTCAAGAATTTATCGTATTTGAATGCAGGAAAGTTATTCGATTCAGCGAACGCACGCAGAACATCCGCACCAATGTTGTGGCGCGTTCGAGCGTATTCTGGTTCTGGATTTCGTAGTGCAAGTAAAGTAATCATAAAAAATCTTGAGTCATCCTCGGGCTTTAGAAAACAAATGAGGAAGCCTTTCCGAATATTGTTTTCAAAGAACCGGGGATCCAGGATTGAGAATCTTGCTCGACATCCTGGATCCCCGGTTCTTTTAAAAATATACTCCGCTTCGCTGCGTTATTTTTATAAAGCCCGAGGATGACTCTGGGGTTTGAGTTATTCGTCAGTCAAGGATACCTCAGAAGACACAGGAAGCAAAGCGTCTACGGTGTAGCGGTTTGATGGTGCCCATATCATCCAATCCTGCACGCCAGCGTCATAGCTCGCCTCGAACTGTGCACGAACTTCTTTGGGGCCGTAGTCGCCGCCGTAGTCGAAGTCCTGAATCCAGGTGCGGAGTTTTCTGGTATCATATGCTGGCTTCAGGACTTCGACAACGGCGGCGACTACGGCCCCAAAGAAGTTC
>MFMN01000013.1 GCA_001783515.1 Candidatus Kaiserbacteria bacterium RIFCSPLOWO2_12_FULL_50_10
AAGATATGCCTGGCCGCTTACAGTCGGTACCGCGGTGCCAAGCGCACCTGCACCGTAGTCTGCGACGCTGAGGGTTGCGACAGTCCGTGCGTCCGTGGTTGCGGCAATTTCTTCGGAGGTGTCACCACCCATAAAGAAGAAGGCGAGAAGGATAAGTGCAAGTGCGCCCGCGCTGATGCGGACTGATTTTTTCTTGCAGAATGATTGCATATTATTTTTCATAGATGGTTGTTGCTATTTTTTTGGTAAGTCGCGCATATTCGGCGAGTTCGTCATCAGTTAATGAGGTGAGAATTTTTTCAAATTCTTGCGTTACGATTTTGTCAGTTTTTGCAAGATTACGCTTGCCGGCAGCAGTAGGGTGGAGGAGGAGGCTGCGGCTGTCCTCTGGGTTCGGTACTTTTTTTACAAGGTCCTGCGACGCAAGCTCTTGTATGAGCTGTGTTGCTGCAGGACTCGTAATGCCTAAGAGCTCGGCAATCTTTTTTATGGTCATATCCGTGCGAGCGCAGATACTGCCGAGTGCCATGCATTGCGGTAGGGAAGTAATACGTTCTGCGCGTACGCGTTCACCGATGCGTACATGCATGTGCTGTTTAATGCCGCGCCATGCATTTGAGATGTTCTGCAAAGTCTCCGCACGCGTAGGTGGGGGAGATGTTGCTACATTATTTCTTGTCATATATGTAAGTATCTTACTTATCTTTCGTGCGGTGTCAAGAACACGAGAGCGCAGGGTGGGTGCGCCTATATAGAACTTTGCATTTTCAAGGTCTTGCTGGTAGATTAGGCACATGTCTCCACATTCGCCACAGCACATGCTCAAAGAAGCAATTCAAGCGGCCGTTCACGAAACCTTCGGGGTATTTACCGCGTCGTTTACCGTTGAACATCCGGCAGAGCTTGCGCATGGCGACTACGCAACGAATGTCGCGCTGGTGATTGCCAAAGAAGTTGGGCAGTCGCCACGCGATATTGCGTCGCAGCTCAAGGCAAGGCTCGAAGGTACGCTCCCCGAGGTAGCGGCCATCGAAGTCGCTGGCGCGGGCTTTCTCAAT
Source organism: Candidatus Kaiserbacteria bacterium RIFCSPLOWO2_12_FULL_50_10 (assembly GCA_001783515.1). Classification (GTDB taxonomy): domain Bacteria; phylum Patescibacteriota; class Minisyncoccia; order Phycocordibacterales; family UBA918; genus HO2-49-34. The sequence goes on from MFMN01000013.1 coordinate 1,059, forward strand.
TTTCGCCTTGCACGCTCCTATTTTGCGGATGTTGTTTCTGGAATCCTTGCAGCGCCACACGCATGGGGCGCGTCGACGCACTTCGCCGGAGAGAAGGTGCTGCTTGAATACACAAGTCCTAACCTCATCAAACCACTTCACGTCGGCAATCTCGTCGGCAACATTATTGGTGAATCGCTCGCGCGTCTCTATGCGTTTGCAGGCGCGCAGGTTACCCGTGTGAATTACCCGTCCGATATCGGACTCACGGTCGCAAAAGGCGTCTGGGCGCTGAAAGAGCACGGGCTCGACGTGCACGATATTCACGCAGTCGGCAAAGCTTACGTGCTTGGCAATGCAGCCTATGAAGACGGTTCGCGTAAAGACGACATCGAAGCAGTAAACCGCGCGCTGTATGCAAAAAACGACGAGGAACTTACCGCGCTCCATGAAGCAGCACTCCGTACCGCGCTCGGCGAGCTCGATACGCTTTGTGCGCAGCTCGGCACGACGTTCGACGACGTTATCTACGAAAGCGAAGCTGGCCCACGCGGACTCGAAATGGTTCGTGCCCATATTGCTGACGGCGTGTTCGATGAATCAAACGGCGCGGTTATCTACCGTGGTGAAAAAGTTGACCTGCACACACGTGTCTTTATCAACGCGCAAGGACTGCCAACCTACGAAGCAAAGGATATTGGCAACTTCGCCCTCAAGCACGAGCGACATCCTGCGTGGACGCGCATGCTGGTGGTCACGGGCGGCGAACAACGCGAGTATTTCAAAGTCATGTTCGCTGCCGCCCGTGAAGTATTCACCGAGGCTTCAAACCGAATCATGCAGCACGTTCCCACTGGCTTTCTCACACTTACGACCGGCAAAATGTCGTCACGCCTCGGCAATGTCCTCACTGCGGACGAAGTGCTCGGCGACCTCCGCGAAGCCGCACGCGAACGAGCCGCAGAAAGTCGCGCAGAAAACATAGACGAGCTCGCGGACCTCATTGCTGTTGCTGCACTCAAGTACCAAATCCTCCGCCAAGCAATTGGTTCAGATATTGTGTTTGATAAAGAGCGGGCACTCTCCTTTGAAGGCGCATCGGGTCCATATCTCCAATACACGCACGCACGCATCGGCTCGCTTACTGAAAAAGCACTCGCGGCAGGCGTCGCAGAAGTCGCAACAATTACTCCTGAGGGGCCCTACGAAATAGAGCGAGTGCTCTACCGTTTCCCTGAAGTTGTCGCGGAAGCAACCACCGCACACGAACCGCATCAGCTCGTCACCTATCTCACCGAACTTGCAGGAAGCTTCAATAGTTTCTACGCACATGAACGTATTGCCGATGCCACCGACCCGTACGCTCCGTATAAACTCGCCATTGCGAAGGCGGTAAAGGCAACCATCGCAAACGGCATGTACCTCCTCGGCACCACCGCACCAGAAAAAATGTAGCGCACGCTACATTTTTTGTATGCCCTTGAGAAGCTCTGTATATTCCGCCAAGGTTTCTGTAAATGCATCAGGATGTACCCACTGCGCGACGCGGATTTCGCGGGACGGACTGAGTGTGATGTCGCCCCTGAGTTCGATGCGAAAAAGGTGAGTCACTGTTTTGTAGGGGAGTCCGATGTAGAACACCCAGTGCGTGTGTGCGCCGAGATAGGTGGTTGTATGAAGGTTATCGCCGGGGCAAGTGAATGCAATTTCTTCTTCGAGTTCTCGCCAAAGTGCTTCTTCAGGCGTTTCGCCTTGTTCGAGCCCGCCACCCGGGAGCGACCAGCGGCGTCGCCACGGCTCAAGCCAGCCACGCACGCCAACATGCATGCCGTCGCGACGAGTAATAAGTGCCTTTGCGCGTTGCCTTGGTTTCACTCTTCGATACTAGCATTTCCGTGATGAACGTGCTAGTGTTTATTCGATTGTTCTTCAACCCCTTTTAGGAGCACTCCCATGTTTCGCACCATCCTACGATTCATTCGGCACGTGTTCCTAGAACTACGTGAACGAAAAAGCACCTACACCCGTATTCGCAATAGCCTGCACATTGCCATGCTCGCACGCCACGCAAGTGACGCTGATCGAGCTGAGGCAGACGCCATTATCGAGTACAAACTCGGCCACGCTCGGCCACGAGTGATTGGCGGCATCGTTGCGCTGCGGCTTCTCTTTGAAACCGTGCGTATGCCCAAAATGGCACGCCGCGCAGGAAGTGAACGCTTCATGCTCATGTGGCTCTACCTCACGACGCTCTCCGATATGCTCGACAGCATGAGCGCGTCGCTCGCGCCGGATGAATTGCGTGATCGGGTACATGCGTCGCTCCTTTTGCGCTCGATATCGGTGCGCATCTTAGCGCTGCTGCATCAGGCGCGTATGCCAAGCTCCCGTATTCGCAACGTGGAAATGCTGCTCGAGAAACTCCGCGAGCACTGCATCCGCGAGGTCAGTGGGCGAAGCGCGCAGGCGAAGCAGCTCACCAGCTCTGCGTGTCGCAATCGGCATCGGGCGAAGATGCATCTGTGTGCTGAGCTTTTCATGCATATGCTCTACCCGCTCTCGGCACTCTCGGCGCAAGACGTGCAGACATTCGCAACGTTCATGGCACGCACGCAGATGATCGGCGACGTAGCGGATCTCTCGCAAGACATCCTGCTGAAAAATCACGACAACGCCGCCTGCATGAAATTGCTCCTTTTCCCGAAGGAGTACGAGGCGATGCTTGCGTATGCGCACAAGCACCCACGTGAGAAGGTGAATCCACGGACGCTCAGGCGTCATGTACCGTATGCGTATTACGCGCTCCTGCGATGGCATGCGCAGCTCGGCAACGTCATGGTGGCAAACCGGGGTGACCCTGCATGTCGCCTGCTGCGATGGTGGGGAAGCATGTTCTTTCTTCTTTACCCAAACCTTCGAAACTGCATCTATCGCATCGCGCCTCATCGCGCCGTGTTTTGATCAGAGAGAAAAGAGGAATAAAAGCCGGACGCTCCCAAGCGCCCGGCTCTTTTTTGTGAATATATAACTCTGTTAAACACGCGGATTTAACTACACAGTAATCAAAAACATTACACGCCACTTTTGTCATCCTGGAAGGATCCAGTCGCTAGAAGATAACATCTTCAGACTTGTTGCTAAGCCTAATGGCTACTCTTTAGAAGGACTAATACGAGGTTTTCGCGCCTGCCGACGACGATATTCTTCGGGAGTTTCTTTCTTTTTGTTCCCGAACTTTTTCTTCATCTTATCAACACGGTCGGCATAGCCAAGCATGCGGTGGTCAACTTGGTGCATCGAGCCAATAGCTCGGCGTGCCTTTTGCCACATTTTATTTTGCGGACGATTTTGCTTCACGCCGCGCCACGAGTTGCAGCGCGCATGCGTGAGCTGGAGGTTCGAAACATCGCTATTGAGCGCGCCGTTTTCATCCATAGTGGTATCGATATGGTCGAGTGAGAAGTCGCCATTGAGCGGCCTCTTGCAGAGCATACAATTCGCACCATCACGCTCGAGGAGTGCTTCGCGCAGCTTCTCCTTGTTATTTTGAAACTTGGTATCGTATTTTTGCTTGCTACGCATGGTGCGCTTGCGGCGGCGATATGAGACCTCATCGAAGACGCACATGAAGCGCTGGAGGAGCATCTCGTCCGCACGCTCAGGCGGCAGCTTCGCGTATTCCTCCTCGCTCATGTAGGTATTGAGCCAACGCCAAAGCCACCGGAAGGGCGCCGGCTCAGAGAAGAATTTCTGGTACCAATCGGTATAAATAAAGCTATAATCGACCTGCATAGGAAACTGCACGCATGCTACCAGAGCCTTTGCACAATAGCAATATGAATCAAGGTAAGTTTGTGGTACGATGATTACGCATTGCCGAGGTAGCATGCCTTGGTTCTTTCACTTTTTTGAGGAGTATTCCATGGAAACATCCGTCGCGGCAGACTTCGACATACAAGTCGAAATGAAAGACTTTTGCGAGGGAGACTGGTGGCTCGCCTATCTTCTCCTTGTCCGGCACCATACGCATATTCATATCGGAACCATTACCGGGAAGTTCGACACCAAACGCGCCTTCACGTTTGTTGTCGAGCGTCCTCAAGGCGGCGCGAAGGGGTGTGTGCATGATTCAAGAGGTCACATTGGCTTTGACTTCGAAGCGCTCAACTTCTTGGACGAGTGTTCTGCCGAAGAAGCCCTGCGCACGCTCGCGGATACCATCTGGGAAAACGTCTGCGTCGCATACACGCACGCTCTGGCACGGAACGATACGCGCACCATGGATGCACTTCTCAAATTTCAAGACAGGCACAGCGCGTCAATCCGCCGCTTCATGCATCCCGTGTAACACCCCCACACCCACCATTGTTCCTTGCACTTTTTGCAAAGAGCGGCACCCGCCGCTCTTTTTTCTTGCATCGTGAAGCGACAGTGGTACGATGCTCACATGAGCAAAGCATCTTCGACAGAAAAAACATTCACAGAGCGTGTACTTGATGCTGTGCGCGCAGTTCCTGCAGGCGAAACCCGATCCTACGCAGAAATAGCCCACCTTGCCGGAAGCCCGCAGGCAGCACGCTCAGTCGGGAGCATTATGAAAGCAAATACCGACCTTTCCGTACCATGCCACCGCGTTATCCGCAGCGACGGCACACTCGGCGCCTACAACGGCATCCGCGGACAATCAAAAGAGTCGCTCCTTCAAGCAGAACGCACAGGCGCATAGTGCCGCTTGGGTGTATAGTATGAAGAGGTGGCACACGATAGGTTATTAAATAAATTGAATATACTATGTGTATGAAATGTTATAACCAACGATGCTGGGCGAAGCGCATTGGTTACTACGCGGTCATGCTTGCAGCACTCGTGCTCGCACTCCATGGCCTCGGAGCAATTCTAGGAATGGATCTAAGCCTCACCGGCATCCTCGGCGTAAGCGCCGTAGCAGAAGGCTGGGCGCATGTACTCCTCGGCGGAGTCGGACTCGTAGCAATGGTAGCACACTGCCGCTGCAGAAACTGCGAAGCCGCAACCGGAAACATGGACACGGACGATATGTCCACGGGCGGTATGAGTATGAGCATGGGTCACAACTCCACAAAAAAGTGCGACAACTGCATGCAATGCAAAGGCGGCTGCACCCATCATGAGAGGTAGCAAAAAGCAAGGAAAAGAGAAGAGAACAAAAGAACCACCGCAATCCCACAGCGTTGGTTCTTTTATTTCAGACGGAAGTGTAAAGAATAAGTTTTCAATATCCTGTCATATAATAAAAACAATTGCTATTCGGGTATATTTTGCTATAGTTTTCGTATGACAGAAGAAGCATCAAAGAAGGTTCTAGAGGAACTTACAAAAAAACAGTTCGATAAACGCATATCTGACGCGCTTAATCAGTGCCGTAAAATTGGAAGGGAATACAATAGATATTTTCAATCAAAGAACGAGAATAAGCCAGCAATTATTGATAGTATAGAGTCACGCCTGGACAAGGTAGTGGAAACTTACAAGGATTTATATACTCCAGTTGGTAGCTCAAAGATAGTTAATTTGCAAAAGCAGATTGGTGAAATTAAAAAATTTCACATCACTCTTCTTGATGGTGATAAGTCGATAAGTTCAAAAATAAACGAGACACAGGAGAAAATTATTGATTTCTATAGCTATCTTTTTAATGTTGATGAGTCTGGTGTTGATAATGAAACAAGAATAAAATCAGCGATATCGGATATTGTAAAATTTTACGATAAGTATACAAGTGTAGATGAGAAAAATCCTGGATACAAGTTGGTAATAGAAAAGGCTCATGCGGAGATAGTCGGTTTCCATAAAGATGTGTTTTCTGCGAAAACTGGTAAGAAAAGTAAGGCTGATGATCTGTCTGACCAAATTGAAAAAATTGGTAGTTACCACGCATACTTAGAAAGAGAACTGAAGCCGTTCATTGCTGATACAAGAAACGCCATTCAGAGCGACAGAGAGGCGGTGAGTACATTGCTAGGGAATACAATTGGTCCTGTACTATATGAGGGGTTCCTGGAGTCAAAAAAGGAGTATGCTCAAACACCAAGATATTTTGATTTATCAAAAGTTAAAAGTCTACAACTATATGTGGGATATCTCGTACTGAATCTCTGTATTTTGCTGTGGAGTAAGTTCGTCTCGTTCTTAAACTACGCTTTCTTTATTCTGCCTCTTTTGACATCGGCTGCTATTTTTGCCGTGTCACCAGAGAAGTTGTCCGAGTTTGTTACGCTTGGTGTAAATAATAAATTTCTTTCTGATGCATTAAATACAGTTCCTGTTTCGGCAAGAATAGTTATCAGTCTCCCATTGTGGTGGATTGCATGGTTTGGACATAAAAATTTAATGTACAACAAACGGATGTCTGAAGAATACAACCATAAGGCTCAGGTAACAAGAATGTATATTAAATTTACCTCTGATTCTGAGTCAAAAAAGTATCCCCTACACGACACTCACAGAGTACGATTGTACGATGAGGTCATAAATGTGATTGCGAGACATCCAGGTAAGGTATTTGGTAAAGACGAGACCTTCCTGGATAAGGTTCTCGGAATCTTCTCGAAGAATATCAGTAATTCAGCAAATACCAAAACGTTGGCTTCGACTTTAAAAGACAACTAAGAAACGTAGGAAGTAAAACATAAAACTCATCTTGCAGTGAGTTTTATTAAAGTCCATGTTGCGTTTTCCCGCTACACGAGAGGTGAATCTGGATATAGGATATGGAAAGAGTTTATACGAGACGAACTTCAGAGTAAAGACATGTAGTTGTGCTGGAGGCGCTGAAAGGCTACCTCTATAACGGTAAATGAATAACTGGACTGGGGGAAAGAACAAAATATGTAAATAAAAGTAAACCGTGGTAAACTATCAATTATGAGCGAGGAAAAAGATTTTTACACAGCTCAGCAAATTGCTGAAAAGCTTCAGGTCAATATTATGACTATTTACCGGTATATAAATGCCGGAAAGCTTAGCGGATATAAATTTGGTAAAGAATTTAGGATATCTGTTGAAGATTTTGAAACATTTTTAAAGGAGAACAAAGTTAAGTAATATATGAAGCACTTAAAACAAAAATTAAAAGAGGCACTACAAACTGAACCTAGTTTTCTGGATGCGGAGTCTGGTGAAATAAATTATATAAAGGTAAAGGACTCTGCCGATACTGTAGATGCAAAGCTTATTGCCCTCCTGGCGGACTCTCCTGATCTGAAAGAGAAGTTTTTTACAAAGATTAAGGATGTGTATGTCTTCAATATCCGTGATTTTAAGTTTTTCCTTGATGAGAATAAAATAGATAATTCATACACTCGGTATGCAAACAGAATAGGGCTTAGTGATAATAACGGACCGCTTGGTGAAACTGGCTCAGTAGTGCTTGATTTTCCATTTAAGGATTGCGTGCTTGAGGGGGGGCAGAGTACTGAGGAAGGTACAGATACTTATTTTGAACAGGATAAAACGGGTGAGTATCAGGCAAAGACTGCAAAGAGAAATGAAATATTTTTTAATCAGGTACTTGCTCACGATGAAATAGACAGACTTCTTGATAAGAAGGCTTTTGTAAATTGGAAGCGATTTACAAAAGCTAGCGGAAAGGATGGTGAAGATGTTGGTGAAATCAAGCGTGATGAGAACGGCATAATCAAAGAAAACCTTATTATTAAGGGTAATAATCTACTTGCTCTGCACAGTCTCGAGTCTGAGTTTACTGGCAAGGTGAAGCTTATTTATATTGATCCCCCGTATAATACTGGCACTGATAGTTTTGCATATAATGATAATTTCACGCATTCTACCTGGTTGACTTTTATGAAAAACCGCCTAGAAATAGCAAGAGAACTTTTGTCGGACGATGGAGTTATATTTGTCTCTATTGATGATAGAGAATATTCTTATCTTAGAATACTGATGGATGAAATTTTTGAACAGTCTAATTATCGCAACGTGATAAAATGGAGGAAGGTTCTTAGTGCGAAGTCTCAAAGTAAGAATCTTTCGAGTGTCTCAGAGTATATTATTGTTTTTTCAAAAAGTGAGGCATTTCAATACAAGGAATACTACCTTGAAACTGATACTGAAAAGGATAAAGACAATTACAGATACACAGAGGAAGCGACTGGAAGAGTATACAGACTTTCTGATTTCACACAAAAAGGACAAGGCCCCGCAAAGTATTTTGGAGATAAACTATTGAATCCGCCTTCCGGCAAACATTGGATATGGTCACAAGATAAAATAAATGAAGCAATGTCGAATAACCGCATAGTTTTTTCAAAAACAGGAATGCCTAGTGTGAAAAGATACCTTGATGAGAAAATGGGAATTCCGCTATCGGACCTTTGGAGCGATGATGACGTTAAGATAATATCAGCAAATGATAAAGAGCGGAGGGATTTTGATGGGCAAAAACCTGAAGGGTTGCTAAAAAGAATAATTGAAATAGCAACTGATAAAAATGATATAGTCTTGGATTATCATTCAGGGACAGGAACAACCTGTTCCGTAGCTCAAAAACTTGGCAGGCAGTGGATTGGAATTGAGCAAATGAATTACCAAGATAATAATCCAGAAACTCGCTTGCAGAGTGTGATTATGGGCGACAATACCGGTATATCAAAAGAAGTAAACTGGACAGGTGGAGGCAATTTTATCTATCTTGAACTTGCAAAATGGAATGATAATGCAAAAGAAGAAATACAAAATACAAAAGATTTTTCTGCTTTGGTAAAAATGTTTGATACACTTTATGAGCGATATTTCTTAAACTATAATCTTAAGATTAAGGAGTTTAAAGAGAAGGTAGTCAAAGAGGAAGAATTTAAAAAACTTTCACTTGATGAACAGAAACGAATGTTTTTGACAATGCTTGATCTTAATCAAATGTATGTAAACGAAAGTGAGATGGCAGATAATCGATTTGGTATCAGTACAGAAGATCAGAAACTTACAAACGCCTTCTATGGCAAGAAATAGTTATGCAAAATCTATACGAAACTATAGGCGGACAGGCGTATAATCTAGGACTTCTTAAGCCTGAAATTCCGGAACATATCACAAACAATATCTGCAAAGAACCTTTCTATTGGCAAAAGGAAGCTTTTGTGAATTTACTTACTTATGAAGCAATACGAGAAAAAACAAATGCAGATGGTCCGGTGCATCTAATGTTCAATATGGCTACCGGTACGGGTAAAACGCTTGTAATGGCAGGCTCCATTTTGCATTACTATAGGAAAGGCTACCGAAAATTTATTTTCTTTGTAAATCAGAAAAATATTATTTACAAAACAGTAAATAATTTTATTGACAGAAATCATCCAAAGTATTTGTTTGCTGATAAGATTATTATTGATGAGAAAACTATATCAATTAAGAAAGTAGATACTTTTTCAAATAATAAGGATGATATAGAAATTATACTCACTACTATTGGTCAGCTTTACAGTGATATCCATACTGAGAAAGAGAATAAAGTAGTTCTCGGTGATTTCTTAAAAAAGGATATTGTAATGCTTGCTGATGAGGCACATCACTTAAACTCAAAAACAAAGGCAACCGGACAAGTAAAAATTGATTTACCTATAGAGCTTACCGATAAATCAAGTGAGGAAGATATTGAGAAAAGTGGATGGGAACACACTGTAAACGAACTATTGTTAAATAAAAATGGCTCAAAGAAAGAAAATAAGAATATCCTGCTTGAGTTTACTGCAACAGTGCCAGAACTTCCAAGTGTGATTGATAAGTACGCTCAAAAGATCATCTACAAGTTTGGACTCAAGGAGTTTCTTTCTGCTGGGTATACAAAAGAAATAAACCTCCTTTCTTCTAATTTGGATAAAAGGGACCGTATTTTGCAGGCTTTGCTTTTCAGTTGGTACCGGCACAAGATTGCACTTAAGAATAATATTGCAAACTTTAAGCCGGTAATTCTTTTCAGAAGCAAAACTATTGAAGACTCAAAGAATGACTTTGAGGAGTTTGGTGCGATTGTGAATGGTCTAAAAGAATCAGATTTTGATTTTCTTAAAGACGTTGAGGATAAGTTTATTCAAGGAGAATATGCTTATGAACAGGGAAAATCACGAGTGATTGATCTGATTAAATTCATAAAGAGTAATGACATTAAAAAGTCTGAAATAGTTGACTTTATTCGTGATAACTTCGTTATTGGTAGGAATTGTGTGATTACAAACTCTGGATCAAAGAAGACAAAAGAAGAAATAAGTCAGGATCTAGAACAGTTACTTAATAATCTTGAAGATAAGGGTAATAATATTAGAGCCATCTTTACAGTTATGAGACTTACAGAAGGGTGGGATGTTCTGAACTTGTTTGATATCGTACGTCTATATTCAGGTCGTGATGAAGGAAGGGATAAGGAGGGAAACAGAAAGGCAGGAAGTACCACAGTGTCTGAAATTCAGTTAATCGGGCGTGGTGTGCGATATTATCCATTTGCATATGCTGATCATCAGAAAAATAAACGAAAGTTTGATGAGGATCTTGGCAATGAGATGCGTGTACTTGAAGAGTTGTATTATCATAGCGAATCAGACCATCGCTATATTGATGAGTTAAAGCGTGAACTTAAAAATAAGGGAATGCTTGACGACAAAAAGATAGAAAAGCGATTCAAGATAAAGAAAAACTTTGCAGAAAGTGATTTCTTTAAGGATGTTAAAATCTGGAAGAATGAGAAGATTGATAATCCAAATAGACAGAAAAATACGCTAGAGCACTTACAGTCAGAACCTCTGGAGTTTAACCTTGAAGGTACAGAAATTAAAGAACAGGAAATTGACTTTGATAAAAAAGACTCAGACAAGGACCGTCTTTCTATGGCGGATTCAAAAAAATCAACAATAGAAATAACAATTAAAGACTTTGAAAAGCATATCTTTGAAAAGGCTGTGCATATAAAGGCAAAGTCAGCAGGATCTATTTTAAGATTCAGCGCTTTGCAAAATGAGGTGAAAATTGATTCTCTTGAAGATTTTAGAGTCCGTATTCTTGGAGGTTTCAAGGTTAAGCTTAAATCGCTAGAACCGGATTTTGATAAGATTCCAAATACTACAAAGCTTGTAATTCTGCTTGAGTCCTTTGATATTATCTGTGCAAAGCTAAAACAAAATGTACAGCCATATAATGGCGGTGAGTTTGTGTCATATAAATTCTCTGAGTTCTTTAGTGGCGAGGTTCGTAAAAGTGTAGATAAAAATCCAGATAATGAACGCCTTGAGGAGGCTCTGAAGGATCAGGATTGGTACGTTGTTGATCAGTTTTACGGTACAAGCGAAGAGCGGAGCTTGGTGGAAGATCTTAACGATACAATGATTGATCTGGAGAGGAAATATGGGGAAGGGAGGGTATTTCTTTTGCGAAATGAAGAGCAGTATAAGATTTATGAATTTGATACAGGTCGTGGATTCCAGCCAGACTTCCTGCTTTTAATAGCGGATAAAAAGAACATTCATTATCAAGTCTTCATAGAGCCGAAAGGTGATAACTTGTTAGATCACGATAAATGGAAGAATGATTTCTTGGTAAAGATTACTGAGAAATACGGAGAAGAGAACATACTCACAATAGAGAACAAAGGATATAAATTAATAGGGCTACCACTTTACAACAAAAATAGTAATGCAGCTTTTTCAGAGGCGTTTCAGGCGTTTAAATAGGCAAGATAAGTTCGAAAATAAAGGGGCAGGCGCGTTTATTTTGGTAGAAGTGTGGTGTAATTGATTAATATTGTAAGGGAGATTTTAGACGGAATGGTTTATTGTAATCCCAACATCAAGAAGCTCATCTGCGAGGAGGGCTTCTTTTTTGCGGACTTGGGATTTTATGGGGAGGAGGTAGGTGGTGGATTTTGTGTCGAAGAACATGCTGGTGCGCCAGGTGGTTTCGCCTATGGTTACCTCTACTGGCAGGGAGTTCCAGCCTTTGTGGGTTCTTTTGTATTTTTCACGGAGCGGTGCGGCGATTGCTTCTGGTACAGAAACAAAATGCCAGCTCGCGTGGGCGCCGGGGTAAATCCAAAGTTTTGCGGAAAATTTGATTTGGTGGATGTTTGTGTTCATAAAGAAAATATAGCATTTCCATAAGAATATTCGAGGGCTGTGCTATACTTTTTTTGGTATGAAAAAAATCTTTGTGTGGTGCATTGGTGGTTATCTGCTGATTGGTTTGTGCTTCGGTATTTTTGTGACACGACCAGGGCATTTCTCGTATGTTTGCACTGTAGATAGTGAGCCTGACGGTGTGAGCATACTGAGTGACTCGACTAAAAATCCCGATTATTCGCGATGCGAGAATATGCAGCCGCTTATGAACATAGTCGCAACAGTAGCTTATTTTACAGTATTATGGCCTGGAATCATTGCGTCGAACGCACTTGATGTGCCGCTGCTCGATCCTGCTTGGTGGTTTGGTCCGAATGAGACTGAGGTGATACAGGTTGATTCGGAAAGGGGTGCTGGTATTTTAAACATTGCTGCACCAGGGGGTTGGTACATGAGAATAGATGTTCCGTACAGCGCTAAGCAAGTGTATTTTACGCGAGCGCCGAATACAGAATGGTATGAGAATCATGGTTTTGACGAATTCATTCATGTTTCTCTGCACGATATTGAGGGCGATCCGAAGCTGTGGGTGGAGGAATATGCTGCCTGTGGTGATGTAACCGCTTTTACTTGTGAGTGGGACGTTGTAGGTAGGCGATATCATATGCGTGTCGACCATATGACACCCGCATCAGATGCGCGAACTGATTACTTTGTGGAAAACGGAGAGGTCGCCATCGCTACACTGTATCCGCTCACCATCGATATTGCTTCACAAAAAGCATATGAAATATTTCTGGGTACTGTGGTTTCGCAGCTTATCGGTGATGAGTATACTCTCAAGATTCTGAAAAAATAACACAATAAGAACAATTTGATGCAGACAAAAGAAAAACGGGCTAGGAACTTTGTTCCTGCCCGCGATTTTTGTGTGCGTGTGGGGACGCTGTTTGCTTTACGTTGCGGCGGCCTACTGCATGAGGGTGCCGAGCCAGACGAGAGCTCTGCCGACGTAGCCGGCTTCGATGAGTACGCCGAGGGCAAAGCAGACTGTGACGGCCGTGCTCCGTAGGTGGCTTGAAATTTCATAAGTGCTCCAGTGCGTGCCGAAGCCCCAGCGTCCATAGCTCTCAGTGAGAATGGCGGTGACGAGGATGGCAGCTGCGGGCAAGAGCAGAAGGAGTGCTGGCGAGCTGAACGACTCGAGCGTGTCAGCGAACACCATGCCGAGAAGCAACGCGATGAGGAATCGCGGCACGAGATATTTCATCATGAGAATTCTCCTATGAAGGGAAGGAACAGGGTGCTCGGGGGTGCATTACTGAACGAGCGTGCCGAGCCATACAAAGAACGGGCGGACTTGCTCAGACCCAATGAGGGTGCCAAACGCAAAGGACAGGACGCTTGCCAGGCTTCGTGCGAGGCCGAATTCAGGGTGGCTGCGCAGGCTTTTGAAGAAGAAGCGCAAGCACTTCACAATCCCCGCATGCATGAGCACGAAGAGGACGCAGCCAGCGAGCACAAGGGCAACATGCTCAGGCTTGAGGAGCATCAATAGGTCGTTAAATATAAAGCCGAAGATCATGCCGACAAGCAACATGAAGGTCAATGGCGGTGCAGTATCCTTCATGAGAAACTCCTTTGCGTAGGTGGAATGAACAGGTTGTCTTCAACTATAGCTATAAAAATGGTTTATGCAAGGAAATATGTCTATCCCGACATTCGTTTTGGTAATCACTAAAAATCTAGCGACACATCCCCCAGGATTGTCATCACCACACGGAGTACTTCCATTTTTATAGTCGCCATCGCTCCTTAAAAATTTGGTCGCCTCGGGGTCTATGAAAGTAATGAGGCTCTGCCGAATACACTTTCAAGACAGCCGGGGATCCAGGAGTTAGAGCTATAGTTTTTCAGTCTGGATCCCCGGTTCGTTTGAAAATATACTCCGCTCTGCTTCGTTATTTTCATAACGTCCGAGGATGACAAGAATTAGAGTTACTAGTATGTCTCCGGCAGGTTTGGTAGATTACCTATGCGAAAAACCTTGAAGAGCCGAAACAGGGACTTTTGCGGGTGCTTATTTTGTGTATTCCTAGGTATTCGTATACTTAGGGTATGGACTGGGCATTTTTGGTGATTGCGTTTTTTGCGGATTTTGTGGGGACGATTGCGGGGTTTGGGTCTTCGACGATTGCGCTGCCGCTGTCGCTTTTTATGTATCCGTTTGAGACGGCGCTGGTGCTTGTGGCGTTTTTGCATATTTTTGGGAATCTGGGGAGAATTGGATTTTTCCGTCATGGTATCGACCGGCGACTTATTGCGCAGTTCGGTGTGCCGAGTGTGCTTCTGAGCTTTGTTGGTGCACTTCTCGTTTCTTGGGTTCCTCCAGACATTTTGAAAATGGTGCTGGGTGCGTTTCTTGTCGGGTATATGTTCTTTGCGTGGTCGGGGAAGCTTACGGTCAAACCATCGCTGTCGGCATCTATTCTCGGCGGCAGTGTCTCTGGATTTTTTGCAGGGCTCATTGGCACGGGTGGCGCGCTTCGTGCTGCGTTTCTCACGGCGTTTAATCTGCCGAAGGAAAAATACATCGCCACGGCAGCCGCGATTGCCTTTGCGGTTGACCTTACGCGACTCCCGCTCTACCTTGCACAAAGATTTTTTCCCGAGGAACTTTACAGCACACTCCCTGCGCTTCTTGGTGTCGCACTCTTTGGTACGTATCTCGGAAAGCTTGTTGTGGGCAAAATCCCGCAGGAAATCTTCCGTCGTATCGTACTCGTGTTCCTTGGCTTCATTGGCGCACTTTTTCTCGCACGAAGCATTAGCTCACTCCTCTTGTAAAACACAAAACAAAAAACAACCGCCTTGTGGGCGGGTGTTCTTTTTGCGTGGATTACGCGAGGCTAACCTTGATAGCGTTTTGCTTTCCTGGCTTGTCTGGTGAGTCGATTACTTCGAAAGTAACCTTGTCGCCTTCACGGATATCGTCGAATGATGTTCCAACGAGTTCGTTTGCGTGGAAGAAGAGGTCTCCCTCTGCTCCCTCACGTGAAATGAAACCGTATCCATTAGTGTTCTTGCGAACGATGGTTCCTGTTTGCATGATGCGTACTGAATTTAGTGTGTAAATTATCAGTCAGTAGGCCGAGAGACTAGAGTCGATCCCCCTTTCTTTGGATCGGCGCTGAATTGATGTCAGTACTGTACACTAGTTTACGAAAATATTCAATAGGCTAACTGTGGAAAACCTATTCTCCCGCGGCAGTCGAGAATACGGCGATGATTTTGTTTTCGCTGCTGCGATAGAAGACGACAAGTTCCGCCTTCGTGTATTCGAGTATTGCGTCGCCCTCGATGAGTTTTTTGAAGAGTCCTCCTTGCGCCGCTATTTTTGCAGCGTCGGTGACACGGTAGACGGTTGGTACTTCGTCCGCAACGCCGCTTACGTGGGCGCGTATGTTGTCTGCAATGCTTGCGGGAGTGTCTTCTGGAGCGTCGCGCGTGAATCGATAGAATGCACCGCCACCAAGGGCAAGGACGGCAAGAAGCACGAAGTTCAGTCGCCAGGACAGAGTCAAAAGGAAGGCAAAAGGGTTTTTGTGCGAAGTGCGATGCGTGCCGAGCGGACGCTCGATATCAAAGGATGCGTGCCCGCTAAATAAAGGGTGTGGCGACAGGGGAAATGCATACCGCGAAGGTTCCGCTTCGTGGCGGGTGTGTTCTCGCATGCGCGCAGTAAACAGTGCATGCTCTGCAAGAATGTTGCGCGCCGCCGCAGAAGCAGTGGGCGACTCGGTGTCAGCGTAACGCGGGGTATTCTTTGCTTTTGGAACACGGGGCGTACGGACGGTCTTCGATGCTGGTTCAACGGTAGCGGCGTGCGTACGTGGAGTACGTGCTACCATGATGCGCTTAGTGTAGCACGAAACGCTCACGCGGTACTCCTGTGCATAACTCGACGGGTTGGTATTGTTTGCAGTATGGCGTATACTGATGCCATGCATACAAAACATACTATTTTTATAACCGGTGGCGCAGGCTACGTCGGCGAAATGCTGTGCGACCAGTTTTCAAAGCGCGACGACGTTACGCAGATTATTACGCTTGATAAAGAGCCGCAGTCGGAGTTTAGCAAGACAATTCCGAAGCTCACGTATATACAAGCGAACACCGCAGATGGTGCGTGGCAGGAAAAGGTGGCTGCATATTCGCCAGATGTCGTGATTCATACCGCATGGCAGATTCGCGCCATGTATGGCAACCCCGCAGAAGAATGGCGGTGGAATGTCGACGGTTCTGATGCGGTCTTCGCGTTTGCATTTGAGACGCCATCTGTCGAACGCCTCGTGTATTACTCAACCGCGTCGGGCTACAGCGCGCGAAAGGATAACACCTTTGAGCACTTCTTCACTGAAGACGAAGGTTTCCGTGAAGACGACTATATCTATGCGCGCGAAAAGGCGGTTGCTGAGGAACGTCTTCGTGCGCGCTATGAAGCGGCACGCGAAGCAGGGAGGCGTATGCCGCACATTGTGGTGATGCGCCCCGCAGCAATTACCGGTCCGCGCGGACGCTACATGCGTATACGTTTTGGACTTCAGTCGGCATTGCAGGGAAACCTCAAGGGCGGCTTTGTCAATCGTATCGTCACGCTCCTTACTTCGTTTGTTCCGGCCACAAGTGGTTGGGTTCGCCAGTTTATTCACGAGGACGACATCACCGACGCAACCATTCAGTTTGCAACGGGAGATGACACCTACGACTATGAGGTGTTCAACCTCACCCCGACGGGGACACCAGTCTTCTCAAAAGACATGGCGCAAGCGGTGGGAAAGCGCGTGCTTCCTATTAAGCCGTGGATGGCTCGCCTCGCGTTCTTCTTCTTTTGGCATGCGACGCGCGGACGTATTCCGACCTGTCCTGGCTCGTGGCGCTTCTATTCGTACCCCGTACTTATGAGCGGCGAAAAGCTTGCAAAGGTCTACGCATGTGTCTACAGCAGTCGCGACGCGTTTCGCTATACTGACGGACGCTACGAGGAATATGTGCCAGAGCAGCTCCGTGCGCCTGCGCCGTAATTATCTCGTTCTCCAACGAAACACTAGCAAAACACACCATCTTCGTGATGGTGTGTTTTGTCGAGACTGTGTATACTGTTCTCTAGCATGCGAGAAGGAGCAGAGAAGTCAGTTGTGGTGATTGGTGGTGGGCCAGCAGGGATGTTGGCGGCTATTACGGCGGCGCGTGCTGGCGCACAGGTGACGCTTCTTGAGAAAAATAAACGACTCGGCGAGAAGCTCCGTATTACGGGTGGTGGACGGTGCAATGTGACGAATAACACACAGGATGTTGCGAAGCTACTCAAAAAATATGGCGATGCTGAACAATTTTTGTATGCGCCGTTTTCGCAGTTTGCGGTGGAGGATACGATTGCGTTTTTTACGGAGCTTGGCGTACCGTTTAAAGAAGAGGCGGAAGGAAGAATGTTTCCTTCGACAGAGCGCGCTGAAACAATTGCTGAAGCGCTTATCGCGGAGATGCAAAAATTGGGTGTAAAGATTTATACGGGCGATGCGGTGCGCGGGTTTACTGTCGATCAGGACAAGATACTCTCTGCGCGCACCGCTTCTGGTGCAGTACATTCTGGGGGTGTCTTCATTATCAGCACTGGCGGCACGTCGCGACCCGAAACGGGTTCAGAAGGTGATGCGCTCCCCTGGCTCGCTGAGCTGGGGCACACTATCGTGAAGCCGGACGTCACCCTTGTACCCGTAAAGACGCGCGAGACATACACGCACGACATGAGCGGGCTCGCCTTCGAAGACGCAAAAGTTTCTGTCGTGCAAGGTGGCACAACACTGCGAAAAGGGCGAGGAAAAATTCTCTTCACCCATTTTGGACTCAGTGGTCCGCTTATTTTGAATATGAGCAAAACCGTTGCGGAGGCACTTCGCGACGATCCTGTCTCGCTCATCATCGACCTTTTCCCGAACGAAGACGACGGCGCGCTCGCCGCGCGCCTTCTTGCACATCTACAAACAAATCAAAACAAAACCCTCCGCAACACGCTCCGCACTTTTGTGCCACCGCTTCTCGCTTCGGCGCTTGCGACAAAGTTCGATATCAGCGAAACGGTGCGCGCCCAGGAATGCCCCCGCACCCTGCGCGTCAATATTGTGCAGACACTCAAACGCATGACACTCTCCGTTACAGGCGTCCTCGGTGCAGAAAAATCCATCGTCTCCTCAGGCGGAGTGCCACTCGAAGAAATAGACACGCGCACGATGCGCTCGAAAAAAGTAGAAAACCTCGCCATTATCGGCGACGTCCTCAACATCGACCGCCCCTCGGGCGGCTACTCCCTCCAACTCTGCTGGACCACTGGCTACGTTGCAGGAAAATCTGTAGAGGTTATATAAAATGGTTCTTCAGACTTTCGTGTGGGTGACAATTGAAAAATTATATACACTTCACGAACTGTCATCCTCGTGATGTAGAGAGTAAACGAAGTACCCAAAGGGCATAAACTTCGCGGAGTATTACTCTCACATACACGGGGATCCAGGATGAAAAGCAATAGTTCTAGAGCCTGGATCCCCGGGTTCTTAGAAAAGATACTACGCTATCGCTCCGTTATTTTCTAAAGCCCGAGGATGACAGATATTTAAGTTATTGGCTCTTCTAAGTTTCCTGTGGGTAACTTCATCTAAGGATACATCTCAAGCAATGGTTGCGTTTTGGTTTCAACAAACGAAGATGCCTATATTTGAAAGAATTGATCATTTTTCTGGATCCCTCCTGGATGACAAAATGAGGGAATAGTGTTTAAAATTAACAGATGGTTAAGATCGATTTTAACTTCTAATTATTTTAAATAATTACACCCAAAGTTTGTCATCCAGGAGGGATCCAGCGTTAGTGCGGTAAAATTTCGGTCTTGATCTGTTGTTTTTTATATCTACCCACATGAATGTTTGAATAGCCAAGTTATTTACATTTCTCTGACAGGTTTGCAATATTACTCATGCGAAACCTTGAAGAGCCAGTATTTTGGTTAGCGTTCAAAGTGGCAGGTATAGCCGTGAGGGTTCTTTTGGAGATAGTCTTGGTGTTCTTCCTCAGCAGAATTGTAGTTCTTGAGGGGCTCGAGAGTGGTTGTGACAGGGTTTTCCCACTTTCTTGATGCGTTGATTTCGGCAATTATTTTTTCTGCGGTTTGCTTTTGTTCACCGGTTACGTAGAAAATTACGGAACGGTAGGACGTGCCGGTATCGTTACCTTGTCTATCTTTTGTTGTTGGGTCGTGGATTTTGAAAAAGTAATGGAAGATGTTTTCGAGATTGGTGACACCTGTGTCGTAGGTTATTTTGAGTACCTCAGCATGGCCTGGGTGGTTTTCGTAGGTTGGATCTACGTTTTCTCCACCTGCATAGCCGACTTCAGTACCCGTAACGCCTGGTTGTTTACGGAATAATTCCTCCATCCCCCAAAAGCAACCGCCGCCGAGTGTGATTTCTTTGTGCATATTATTTTAGTTCTAACGAAGTGCTGTTAATACAGTAGCGGTCGCAAACTTTGTCGCCTTTCATCGGGCCGTCAGGAAAGACGTGTCCGAGGTGCGCGCCGCAGGTAGCACATCTAACTTCTGTGCGACGAATTCCAAACTTCGTATCGTCATGAAGCGTTACGGCATCTTTGACGGCCGGATCGGTAAAGGACGGCCAACCCGTGCCGCTATCGAACTTTGTATCCGAAGAAAAGAGCGGCGCACCGCATACCGCACAGTTATACATGCCGTCCTTCTTTTCATCGACATACTTGCCACTAAACGCGCGTTCCGTGCCGCCTTCGCGCGCAATGTGGTAGAGCTCGGGGTTCTCCAGCTCTAATTGTGTATCGGTTTTCATACCGAAAGTATACACCTCGTTCTAGAAAAATATGCTAGACTTATCGCATGAAAGGTACAACGTACGGCGAGCGTGTGGTGGAAATTGCACGAGCAATACCCGCAGGGCGGGTTGTAACCTATGGCGATATCTGCAAAGCGGCAGGCGGGGCGCCCATGGCGGCACAGGGTGTGAGCGGCATACTTGGTCGCGCGTATGAAAAGGGTATCACGGATATTCCGTGGCACCGTATTGTGTATGCAAACGGTAAGGTTTGGCTTAGTGAAGCGTACGCAGCAGAGCGGCTTCGTCTCTATAAAAAAGAGGGCATCGCGCTCGACAGCAAGAATCGCATTGTGAATTTCGAAGATATTCGCGGATTTTGATTTGTATTGTTGTGCAAGATGCGGTATGGTGTGGGTTCTATGCCACAGGGACTTATTATGTTTAAAGACGTGTCGTTTGAATACGATGCGATGCGACCTATTTTGAAGGAGGTGAGTTTTTCCGTGCGTCGTGGTGCGAAGTTTGCGCTCATGGGGCAAAACGGCGCAGGGAAGAGCACGCTCTTTGGGCTTATTACCGGGAAGCATAAGCCGGACCTCGGAACTATTACGATTGATCCGCGCACGACGGTCGCGCTTTCGCGTCAGGTTATTCCGCGCGAGGAGCTCGAGCTCACGGTTCGCGACTTTTTCCAGAAGTGCTTCAAAGAGAAAGTGTATGACATCGACCCGCGAATTGATGAAGTGCTTGAGGTTGTGAATCTTGCCTTGCCAAAGGAAGACGAACGTGCGGCATTTAAAGACCGTATCGTGAAGTCGTTTTCAGGCGGGCAGCAAGCACGGCTTCTCCTTGCGAGCGCGCTTATTCAGAATGCTGATGTACTCCTCCTCGACGAACCGACCAACAACCTCGACGTTGAGGGGATTGTACACCTTACGAACTTCCTTCGTGAGTATCGCAAGACCGTGCTCGTGATTTCTCACGATGCCGAGTTCTTGAATGCCTTTACCACCGGTGTGCTCTACCTCGATGTGCACACGCATGTTATCGAGCAGTATGACGGCAACTACAACGATGTGCTCAAGGATATTTCAGCACGCGTCGAACGCGAAAACCGTGCAAATGCACTTCTTGCAAAGGGAATCCAGGAAGACAAAGACAAGATTAACTACTTCGCGCAAAAGGGTGGCAACATGCGTCTTCTTGCAAAGAAGCTTCGTGACCGTGTTGAAGAAGCCGAAGAAGAAAAAATCGTCGTACGAAAAGAAGATAGAACTATTCGTTCGTTTACGATTGAGGCGCAGAAAGATTTGCCTTCTGAAGTTCTTAAACTTACCTCGTACAAAGTAATTAAAAATCACGCGCCCAAAGAGGTTGCGTGCGACATGACGCTCCGTCGTGGACGCCACCTCCAGCTCGTCGGGCCGAACGGTATTGGCAAAACAACCCTCCTCGAGTCACTTGCCTCGGGGCATGCGAAAGGCGAGCAGATTACTGAAGGAGTAAAAATCGGCTACTATCGCCAAGACTTTTCGACACTTGATTTTGAGCAGACGGTCTATGATTGTCTTCTTGACGCCATGGAAGAACCGCATGACGAAAAACTCCGCGCATGTGCCGCAGGGTTCCTTATCGACAAGGAGCTCCTCAAATCAAAAATCGGTACGCTCTCAGAAGGACAAAAAGGACTCGTGGCCTTTGCGCAACTCACCCTCATGAAGCCAGGGCTGCTCATTCTCGACGAACCGACGAACCACATCAACTTCCGTCACATCCCCATCATCGCCGAAGCACTCCACAACTACGAAGGTGCGATGATTATCGTTAGTCACGTACCCGAATTCATCGAGCAAATTCGTATTGACGAAATCCTCGACCTTGCAAAGCCGAAGAAGTAGAGAACTTCCTGGATCCCTCCTGGATGACAAAAGTGGCGAGTACTGCATAACATAAATAAGTAGTTAAATCCGACTTGGATTTAACTACTTATTTATTTAAAGATATATACGTAACTTTTGTCATCCAGGAGGGATCCAGCTGCTACGCCATTTTCGCCATTTCTTCTCGCACAACCGCTGCATCATCCCACGGTTGCTTGGTATTGTTCGGTCCCATAATGAACGGATCGGTGCCTTTGCCGCTGATGAGGACGATGGCGTTTTCTGGGGCGTTTTTGAGCGCGGTGCTGATTGCTTCGCGGCGGTCGAGGATTGTCTCTACGGGTGCGTCTTTCGACATGCCAGTACGCATTTCTCGTAGAATCTTTTCAGGGTTTTCGTCGTAGGGGTCTTCGTTCGTGAGAATAATCTGATCACAATATTGCTCAGCAATACGTCCCATGGGGGGGCGCTTCCAGGTGTCGCGTCCGCCGCCAGTATTGCCAAGCACGCAGACTTTGTATTCCTTGGGGAATGCTTGATAGAGTTTCTCGAGTGAATCGGGGGTGTGTGCGTAGTCGACAACTGCAGTGACTTTTTTCGCTGCTCCTTCAGGCGAATGGATTTTTTCAACACGTCCACGAATCGGCGCTAGGTGCTCAAGTGCGTAAATGATTTTCTTTTGTGGCACGCCATATGCCGAGGTGAGCGCAATTGCCGCGAGCATGTTGTAGACATTGAAGAGCCCCACAAGCGGCGCACGAATGGTGGTGCCATCAGCGATAATGCTCACGCTGTCGTTGTTGAGGTGATATCGTTCGACATCCTTCAGCGAGTAGGGGATCCGTTTTTCTACCTTCATGGCGAGAAACTTTGCGCCCTCGGCGTCGTCGCTGTTGGCAACCATGACGCGCGGGCGCTTCTTTGAACGAGCGAGCGCTTTTGCGAGAAGGAGTTTTGCGGCGACGTATTTTTCGTAGGAACCATGCGATTCAATATGTTCAGGCGAAAGGTTCGTAAAGACAAGCGCGTCAAGGTCGATGAATTTGTGACGGAACTGTTTTGCGCCTTCGGAGGTCATTTCAAGAATCGCAATCTCGCAACCAGCATCCGCCGCGTCACGCAAGAACTTATGCACGAAGAAACGCCCAGGAATCGTCATTTTGCGCAGATTCCGCTCTGAGTGGTCGCCTATTTTGAAACGAATGGTTGAAAGCACTGCAGTTCGTTTACCATCGGCTTCAAAAATAGCGTTAATAATCTCCGTGACCGACGACTTTCCTTTGGTGCCGGTAACGCCGATTACAATGAGCTCCTTTGACGGCATTCTATAGAAAGTTGCACCGAGTACCGCGAGCAGATAATGGTACGCCGGCTGAAAAAACCGAAAGACTGACTTCGGGATTATTTTTTTGAGGTGGTAGAATAGTGTTTCCATGATTTATTTTTTTACTACAGCTCTGCTGTGGTAAAAAATTAAATTAGATTTAACTTTTTACCACTCTAAAACTTTTTCCGTTACTTTTGTCATCCTGGAGGGATCCAGGCTGATAGGTTATTGCTCTAACTCCTGGATCCCGTCAGGATGACAAAAGGGAAATGTAGTGATTAAAGATTACTTAGTAGTTAAATCCACGTCACGTTACTTCTTCCCAATCATCGCGAGCGTTACTCGCATTGCCACCTGCATATCTGCAATATCATTCGGTAATTCTCGTGCTGCATCCCGTGCCTCCTTTGGCGCATAGCCGAGCGCGATGAGCGCTTCAGCGACCTCGGTGCGAATATTCGTGGCGGCGTCGTTTTCGTCCGCGATATCGGCAATGTCGGTAATGTCGATCTTTCCCTTAAGTGCGAGCACAATTTTTTCGGCATTTTTCTTCGAGATATCTGAGAGGCGTTCAAGGTATGATGGGTCTTCATTAAGAATCGCGCGCTTGAGGATAGTGAGCTGCGCCTGCTTCAAGAACTGCATAGCGCTCTTCGGGCCAACTTTCGGAATTTTCAGGAGAAGCTCAAACATGTCGAGTTCGGCGCGGTCCGAGAATCCAAAAAGGCTCATGGCGTCCTCACGCACGACCATATACGTGTGTAAAAAGAATTCTTCCCCTACAATTGGTAAAAAAGAAGGAAGCGTCGTAAGGCGATACCCGACGCCACAAACCTCAAGAAGCGTTGTTTCGCCCTCGTGCTGAGTAACCGTGCCACGGAGTGATCGTATCATGGGGATATTCTACCACACCGAGCAGAAAGCCGCGTTGTTGCATTTTTGTCACTCATGATGTATAGTGCCGTCACTAACAAGTACAATATATATATGCCAATTACACGAGGAGCACGTAAAGCACACGAAGCATCGCTACGCAAGCGCGTTTTCAACATCCGCCGCAAGTCGGTTCTTCTCGACGCAACAAAGGGCGTCAAGAAGCTTGTATCCGCAGGCGACGCTGCTGGCGCACGTGCCGCACTCCCTGCAGCACAGAAGGCAATTGATAAGGCGCTTAAGCGCGGCATCATCAAGCCAAACACTGCATCACGCAAAATCGCTCGCCTTGCTGCAGCCGCAAAGAAGGTTGTTGCAAAGTAACAAAAACGACCGGAGGGTCGTTTTTTTGTGCTTGGAGCCTGTGCAGAGCTTGGCTTGCGTATCGGTGCCGCCTCAGGTAGAGTTGCTTTGCACTGATCTTTCAAACCCCTTAAGGAGAACTTGCATGAAGCGTGGCATTTTTATTGTCATCGACGGCCTCGATGGCGCCGGGAAAACAACAGCGATTGAGCACCTCAAGAAGGTGTTCGCAGGCCGCGACGACGTCGTCTTCACTCGCGAGCCGGGCGGCACGCCCGAGGCAGAGGAGCTGCGTGAATTCTTTTTGCGCACTCGCGAACAGCCCCTCGAGAAAGCAACGGAAATTTTGCTCGTTGAGGCGGCACGTGCGGAACATCTTGCAAAAGTCATCGTGCCCGCCCTTCTTGACGAGAAGCTCGTCATTTGCGACCGCTTCGATGTCTCGACCTACGTGTACAACGTCCCCAAAGACGACACTTCGCTCGAGTCGCTCTTTCGAGAGACGAACAGACGTGTCGTCGGAAGTTCTGCTCCCGACTGCTACATCTTTTTGAACCTTCCACCCCATGTTTCCTTGGAGCGCTCGCGTGGACGTGGCGACGAAACACGTTTCGATGAAGCAAGTCTCGAGGCCTATTTTGAGCGCCGCACGCGGTACATGGACTTCTTCAATTTCGCCTTCAACAGCAATGTCAAAATCGTCGATGCCGAGCAAAGCATTGCGGCTGTCTGCGCAGAGGTGGAGCTGTGCGTCCTGAACTTCTGCAGGGAATAGTCTATCGACCTTTTTTGCAAGCGCCTCAACCCGGGCGCTTTTTTCTTGCTTGCGGCTACGGGCTTCACAAATTCAAGATTTTATGTATAATGCGGGGCACGAGAGGACCGAACGCCTTGAGCGCCTGTTTCCAATCGTAATGCTCTCATAGTTTAATGGATAGAATATAGGTTTGCGGTACCTGTGATCGTGGTTCGATTCCACGTGAGAGCACAGTAACAAAAGAGTCACGGTAACGTGACTCTTTTTGTCGGAGAGCAAAATCCAAAAAGAATTACAGGTTTTCTAGAGCTGATGGTATACTGCGGAGTATTCTAGTAGTTAAGTATTTTCAAAGATGTTCTTCGAAGCGCAAAAAAATGTTGTTCAAAATGTTGGGATAGGGTTGTTCCTCCTTCAGATTATTCTTCTCGCCCTTCTGCCGCAGAAAGGTTTTGCCGCGGCATATGATTTTGCTGAGGTCTCGTATGTGGGCGCTGCGCTTTCTGTTGCTGCTGAGGACGCGGTGCCGTTCGGTATGCTTTTTGACAACACGGGCACGAAACTTTATGTGCTCGGCACAACAGGAGATGATATTAGCGAATATGCACTCACTACACCATTCGACATTAGTACGGGCTCATTCACGCAAGTCGCACTTTCTGTTGCCGCACAAGAAGCGACGCCTGTAGCCATGGTGTATAACAACGACGGTACCAAACTCTATGTACTTGGTGCTAGCGGCGACTTTGTGGTTGAGTACGCACTTTCAACGCCGTACGACATTAGTACGGGCACCTATACAAAAATCGCCCTTCTGTTCTTGGCGCAGGAGACAAATCCCCGATCAATGCTCTATAACAACAACGGCACAAAATTATATCTTCTCGGTACGTCAGGCGATGATATTAATGAATATGCGCTCGCAACACCCTATGACATCAGCACCGGCACGTTCACCCAAGTTGCACTTTCTGTCGCTACAGAAGACACCGCCCCTGCATCCATGATCTATAACGATGACGGTACGAAGCTCTACGTTGCTGGCGCAGGTACTGACGCGATATACGAATACACCCTCGCAACACCCTATGACATCAGCACCGGCACCGGGGTGCAATTGATACTTTTTGTTGCTTCAGAAGAAACCACCCCTACCGAGATAATGTTTAGTAATGACGGCACAAAGCTCTACATGCTCGGCACTTCCGCTGCAGACATTAAGGAATACACACTTGTGGCGCTTGACACGGAAAGTCCGAGTGTTGCGATGACGACACCTGTGGACGGGGCGGTCATTTCAGGTGAAGTAGAGCTTACAGCGTCGGCAAGCGACGACGTTCAAGTGGTGTCACGACAATTTTATGTCAATGGTGAGCAAGCAGGAAATGTAAGTGTGCGAGGGTCATTCAGAACCCTCTGGGATACAACAACCGTTACTGATGGAGTTAAAACGTTGGTGGCAGTTGCACAGGATTCATCAGGAAACACTGCGACATCGACAGCGATTACGATAACCGTTCAAAATAACGCAGTAGAAGTAACCCCGGCACCATCGTCCCCAAAGAGCTCAGTTGTCGGTGGATACGACCCGGTAGCTCGCGCTGCGTATCTTGCGAAGCTGGGCGATACCATTGCGCTTCGCTCGCTTCTTGAACAGCGGCTTGCAAGTCTTATGTCGCAGCTCGCCGCGCTACAGCCTGCGAAAAAATCTGTAGCAGGAGTTTCTGTTACGGTATTTGCGCGAGAGTTCGGCATGCAAGATGAAGGTGATGATGTGCGAGCACTTCAGCAATACCTTGTGCAGAACGGCTACGCAATTCCGGCCGGTGCCACGGGCTACTTCGGCGGACAAACTCGCGATGCACTTATTGCGTTACAGCACGCACACAACATCGAACCAGCTACTGGTCACTTTGGACCAAAGACGCGCTCATTTTTGAATAGCGTTAGCACAAGGTAACCGCACAGCGTCACTACGTACAAGCATCAAAAACGCTTGAATGTAGTGGCGTTTTGTGGTATGGTGACGCCACGCGTAACAGATGCATTCATGCATTCGGGAGTAACGGTGTACACATCTTGTACAGACCAGCTCCCACGCAATTATTACGCTTTCTTCAGTTTATGAAGAAAGTCTCTAACATACATCATTGTCATGGCACGATTGTCATTGAAAGTGAAGGCTGAGCGTGAACCAAAGTTCGCGTCTCGCGTTGTACGTCGCTGCCACAAGTGCGGTCGTCGTCACGGCTACCTTCGCGATTTCGACCTTTGTCGTATTTGTTTCCGCGAGGAAGCACTCAAGGGTCATTTACCAGGTGTTAAGAAGGCAAGTTGGTAATTCTATGGTTAACGATCCAATTTCAGACCTTATCATCCGCATCAAAAACGCAGGCATGGTTTCGAAGGCAGAAGTAGCACTTCCGTATTCGAAACTCAAGCATGCTGTTGCTGACACGATGGTCAAGGCCGGCTTTCTTACGAAGGCCGAAAAGCACGGCAAGTCTGTGCAGAAGGAACTCGTGGTCACGCTCAAGTATACCGAGCGCGGTCACGCAATTCACGACGTCAAGCGAATCTCAAAACCAGGTCGCCGTTTGTACGTCAAAGCTGCGGATATTCATTCGTTCAAGTACGGTAAGGGAAGCCTTATCCTCTCGACACCGAAGGGTATCCTCACGGACAAGGAAGCGAAGGCTGCCAATGTCGGTGGAGAACAGCTCTTTACTATTTGGTAATCATTCACAGTATGTCACGTCTAGGAAAGAAGCCGATTGCAATTCCGAAGGGAGTTGAGGCAACTTTTGCAGAGGGAGTTCTCACTGTGAAAGGTCCAAAGGGTACCCTCGTTCGCCCGGTGCGCGAAGAAGAAATGCAGGTTGTCATTGCTGACGGCTTCATCACCTTCACGCCCAAGAACGAGACCAAGCTCGCATTTGCTCTCTGGGGTACCTACGCTGCACTCTTCCGCAATATGGTCAAGGGTGTTACCGAAGGCTTTGAGCGCAAGCTTGAAATCGAAGGTGTGGGATACCGTGCAGAGCTCGTAGGTGCAGACCTCAAGCTCCTCATGGGATACTCACATCCCGTTATGCTCAAGACTCCCGAAGGCATCAAGGTTGAAGTGGTTAAGAGCCTCATCACTCTTTCAGGTATCGACAAGGAAGCGCTTGGACAGCACGCTGCAAACATTCGCGCGGTACGTAAGCCAGAGCCATACAAGGGCAAGGGAATCCGATACCAGGGGGAATTCATTATCCGTAAACAGGGTAAGAAATCCGTCTAAAACATTCTAAAATGAGCGCACTTGCATTTGCTTCAGACATTTTTCGACGCTCACCGTACATTTGGGTACGGCTCGGTCAAAAAATGTCCTCCAGCAAACGCAATTGCATCTCATTTTGAAAGTTTTAGATTGTTCTAATCTATATTTTCTAAATATATGTCAACAGCAAAGAAAATTCTTACCCGTGCGCAGCGCCACAAGCGTATCCGTGCACGCGTTGAAGGAACAGCAGCTCGCCCACGTCTCGCTGTATTTCGTTCGAACAAAGCGCTCTACGCGCAGGTTATCGACGACGTAGCAGGTAAGACACTCGCTGCGATTGATACTCGCAAGCTCGCAGGCGCAAAGCCTACTGAGCGCGCAGCATCAGCAGGTACTGCAATTGCAGAAAAGGTAAAGGCGCTCGGCCTCGACACTATCGTGTTCGACCGCGGTGGCTTCGCCTACGCAGGTTCTATCGCCGCACTCGCAGACGCTGCGCGTGCAGCAGGACTTAAGTTCTAATAATTATTAACGATTCATCATATATAATATGACAGATGTACAGACTACAGAGTCAGCAGCACCGGTCGTAGCAGACGCTACACCAGTCGTGCCTGCTGCGAATGAAACGAAGACTGATGAACGAGGTGCTCGCGGAGGCTTCACTCGCGGCGCCCGTGGTCCCCGCACTGGCGGCGACCGTGGCGCACGAGGTGGCGACCGTGGAGGCCGTGGACGTGGCGACCGAGGTGGTCGTGGCGGACGCGGAGACCGTCCTCGTCCAGAATTCGAACAGAAGATGATCTCTATCCGTCGCGTAACGCGCGTTATGGCAGGAGGTCGTCGCTTCGCATTCTCTATCGCTATGGTTATTGGCGACAAGAAGGGCAAGGTAGGTGTTGGTATCGGTAAGGCAGGCGATGTGCAGGCTGCAACCGAAAAGGCTATCCGTGACGCAAAGCGCCACATGATCCTTGTACCACTCCAGAAGAACGGCTCAATCCGTCACGACGTGCAGGCAAAGGAATCATCAGCAGTGGTGATGATTAAGCCAGCTCCAGGTCGCGGACTTGTGGCAGGTGCTGCAGCACG
This sequence comes from Candidatus Kaiserbacteria bacterium RIFCSPLOWO2_12_FULL_50_10, assembly GCA_001783515.1. GTDB lineage: Bacteria > Patescibacteriota > Minisyncoccia > Phycocordibacterales > UBA918 > HO2-49-34. The sequence goes on from MFMN01000013.1 coordinate 30,594, forward strand.
TGTCGTCCTCGAACACGCAGGTGTCAAGGACGTAACGGCAAAGTTCCTCTCACGCACCAAGAATCAACTTAACAACGCTCGCGCAACTATTGAGGCGCTCAAGCAGCTTATCTAATACGACTATGCAACTTCACGAAGTAGTTCCATTCTACGCGCCGGTAGCGGCAAAGCGTATCGGTCGCGGCGGAAAGCGCGGCAAGACCTCAGGTAAGGGCGGCAAAGGACAGACAGCTCGCGCTGGCGCACGTCCTCGCCCAGAGATGCGTGACTTCATCAAGAAGCTTCCAAAGCTTCGTGGTCACGGTGTCAACCGCGCACGCGGTGTAAACAACGAGCGCAAGCTCTCGGAGGTAGTAAACCTCAGCGCTCTCTCAGCAGCTTTCAAGGCAGGTGAAATCGTTGATCCAAAGAACCTTGTCGCAAAGGGCCTCCTCGAGGTTCGCGCAGGCAAGACACCAATGGTGAAAATCCTTGGTACCGGTACCCTCGAACACAAGCTTACCTTCAAGAAGGTAACCGTGTCAGCGACCGCAAAAACAAAAATCGAAGCAGTCGGCGGAGAAATCCTCTAATTGCTTTCGAACGAAAATCACCTCCATTTATGGAGGTGATTTTTTGTGGTAGAGTGCTGACATGGAAATAAAAAGTGGATACTACCGCATCAGTGTCAATGCGCTTATACTAAATGAAGAACGAGATAAGTTTTTAGTGTGTAAGAAAGCCAATGGGAATTGGGTGCTTCCCGGCGGCGGACTTGACTGGGGCGAGACGCCGCACGAGGGTATTGTGCGCGAGATTAAAGAAGAGATGGTGTGTACCGTAACAAACGTTGCAGACAAGCCGTCCTACTTTTTAACCACCCCAAATAGAAACAAGGACCAGTGGGTTGCGAATGTTATATACGAAACAGAGCTCGATAGTCTTGCATTTACCCCAACAGACGAATGTGTCGAGATAAAATTTATAAACAAGGATGATCTAACCTCACTTAATGTTCCTGAAAAACTTGAAAAGTTTGCGCACATGTTTAATTCTTAAAATAAGCAACATATAGGCCTGCGAGACACACGTCGCCGGGCTTTTCTTTTGCTTGACAGAACTATACCTCTGTATATACTTCGGTATATGAACACGGCAACAATTCTCAACATAAAGACGAGCAAGAGTCTCAAGGAAGAGGCGAAAAACATTGCTTCGGAGCTGGGGCTTCCGCTCAGTACGGTGATTAATGCATTTCTGCGTCAGTTTGTCCGTGAGCGTTCGGTTACTTTTGATGCGAGGCTCACCCCAACACCATATCTCGAGCGCGTCATGGAAGAGGCGAGGCGTGAATACAAAGCGGGCGAATCAAAAAATGCAAAGGATTTTGTCGCTCATCTCAAATCGCTCGCCTAGTATGCGATACCTCACGTCGAAGCAGTTCGAAAAAGATTTTAGGAAACTTACGCCAACACTTCGGAACAAAGTTCTTGAGCGCATAGAGATTTTCATTACAAACCAACACGACACCCGCCTTCGAGTACATGCGCTAAAAGGCGAGTGGCATGGCTACTATAGTATTGATATCACGGGAGATATCCGTGCTGTGCATGTCTATATTGAAGAAGAAATCGTTCAGTTTATCGCAATCGGTACACATGGTCAGCTTTACAGATAATTTAAAAACTCAGAACGGTCTGAGTTTTTATTTCATTAATCAACACGTGTGGCGATTTCTTTTGCAAGAAGGCGCTTTTTATCGTAGTTCTTTTCTTCGGCAAACGTGGTGAGAAGCGTTTTGATTGCTTCAATTTCTTCCTGGTCGTTGTCCTCCTCGATGATGCCAAATCCAGAAAAATTACCACCGATACGATTGAATGCGTAGTCGAGTATTTCTATGTCGCCAGGCTCGAGTGATGCGGCAAGCTTCACGAGTGTTGAGTGAGGGAATTTCTCTTGCGCACTTGCAAGGTCGATGTTTTTTGAGACTTCTACGCGGGGTGCGGTTTGCTCGTTTCCAGGGGTGATTCGTTCGTGCATACTAAGAGTATACGCGATATGACTAAAAAAGAAAGCGTGCGATTACAGAGAAAGGCTACCGTTTGCGGCAAGGGTTTCGGTGTTCATGGATGCCTGTGCGAGGCGGGCGTGGCCGGAGAGGGCTATCATGATGGCGTTGTCGGTTGAGAGCGCTCTGTCGGGCAGATGGAGCGTGACGTCGGGGAACTCTTGTGTAATAAGGGTTTCAAATGCAGCGCGAATGTTGCTGTTTGCAGTGACGCCGCCGCCGAGGATGAGGGTTTGTGCATTGGTATGCATAAGTGCGCGAGTTGCTTTTTTGATAAGCACTTCCGTTGCTGCGTCTTCGAAGTCACGTGCGACAATTGCTCGTTCGTCGTCAGTTATTACTTTATCAAGGACGCGAGTGCGGACTGCTGTTTTAAGTCCTGAAAATGAGACATTAAAATCGGGAGTGTGGAGCATCGGGCGTGGAAGTGATGGGAGAAGGGGCGGGAGATTTTCTGCACGGGCATGCGCGGCAAGGCGAGAGATTTCAGGGCCGCCAGGATAGGGAAGCCCGAGCATTCGTGCGGCTTTGTCGAAGGCTTCGCCGACAGCGTCATCGAGGGTGCTGCCGATTTTTTCATACGCAGCAAAATCCTTCATGAGAACAAATTCGGTATGTCCGCCAGAAATGAGGAGCGCAAGTGCGGGGAAGTGCATGGCGCCGAGGTGATTGCCTTCGAATACTGAGGAGAGAATGTGTCCCTCCATGTGG
>MFMN01000014.1:0-28731 GCA_001783515.1 Candidatus Kaiserbacteria bacterium RIFCSPLOWO2_12_FULL_50_10
ATATTTTCAAAGAACCCGGGGATCCAGGATTACAAGCAGTGCTTTTCATCCTGGATCCCCGGACATGTGAAAGTAATACTCGCTATCGCTCGTTTACTTTCTATCTTGTAAAAGAAACGGAGTGTCACATTCCAAGGATGACTACCCTTTAGGGTTGACGCAAGAGATTGCGAGAGTATTATGACTAATGAGGTCGCCAACGTATGTTTTTTGTTAATCATTTTTAAGGGAGCTTGCGACGCGACACGGACTGAGGATTTGCTTGCATCTCTTCGCGAACTGTCGGCAAGGGCACCCACGTGTGTTTTTTAACCGAAGCACATGCACGGCGATCTCAATAAAGAGTCTGAATGTTTTGCATTCGGGCTTTTTTGTGTTCGTTGGTATACTCACGCTATGCAAACAAAACTTACTTTTTGGAGTGGCGTACACGACGCGACGGGCGCAAACTTTATGCTCGAAACGGGGAAGGCGACCCTCCTTATCGACTGTGGACTTATCCAAGGTCAACATGCACAAACAATAAACTGCGAAGTGTTTCCGTACGACGCCAAAAAAGTAGATGCACTCCTCGTAACCCACGCGCATGCCGACCATATCGGGCGCATCCCGAAGCTCGTGCGAGAAGGGTTTTCTGGCTCTATCTACACGACAGAGGCGACACGCGACCTGTCGCAGTACATGCTCGAGGATGCGCTTGGCGTCATGCGACAAGAGGCAAAGCGCGACGGTACGCAGCCGTGTTATGACGAGACTGATGTCGCACGAGCAATGGCTCTGTTTCGCGCTGTGTCCTACGGCGATACGGTAGAGCTCCCGGACGGCGTCACCGCAACTTTTACCGACGCGGGGCATATTCTCGGCTCGGCAATCATCACGCTTCGCCGTGGCGAAAAAGTGTTTGTTGCGTCGGGTGATATCGGCAATCAGCCGCAACCGCTTCTTGGTGCGCCGAATATTCCAGAGAAGTACGACTACCTTATTATGGAAAGCGTATATGGCGACCGTGTGCATGAAGACGTCGCCGATAGAAAAGCAAAACTCCTCGCGGTTATAGAAGAGGCTCGTGCAAAAAACGGCACGCTCATTATTCCGGCGTTTTCGCTTGAGCGTACACAGGGACTTCTCTATGAAATCAACAATGCGGTCGAGTCGGGCGACATCGAACAGATTCCTATTTTTCTCGACTCACCACTTGCGATTAAGGTGACGGAGGTGTACCGAAAGCATCCCGAATACATGCGGCATGACGTGCAGGAACAAATCCATAATGGCGATGATATCTTTTCATTTCCGGGGCTCGAAGTATCAGCGTCAAAGGAAGACTCTGAGGCAATTCACCATACACGCGGCGCAAAAATTATTATTGCGGGCAGCGGTATGTCGCACGGTGGGCGTATTCTTGCACACGAACGGCGGTACCTGCCAGACCCGACAACAACCGTGCTCCTCGTTGGGTATCAAGGCGTCGGTACGCTCGGAAGAAAATTACGCGATGGTGCAAAAGAGCTCCGTATCGCTGGTGAAAACATTCCCGTGCGCGCAGCTGTGCGCGTTATCGATGGCTATTCGGCACATGCCGACCGCGACCAGCTCGTGGCGTTTGTTGAGCTGGGCGCCGCAACCGTCAAAAAAGTATTCGTCGCTATGGGAGAAGAAAGCGCATCACTTTTCTTGGTGCAACGACTTCGTGATTTTCTTGGTGTGGACGCCGTTGCGCCGACGCCGGGGGAATCATTCATCATTGAATTCTAGCGAACTTCTAAGGTATACTGCGTACATGAACATTCATATTGCTACCGACCATGCTGGTTTTGCGCTCAAGGAGACGCTGCTTGCGTATGTGCGCGACGAGCTTGGGCACACCGTTCATGACCATGGCGCATACGCCTATGATGAACACGACGATTACCCGCCATTCATGGCGGCTGTCGCACAGGAGGTTGCGAAGGATGCCTCTGCGCGCGGGATTATCCTCGGCGGTTCGGGGCAGGGTGAGGCAATGGTTGCAAATAGGACGCGCGGCGTACGGGCGGCGGTATATTACGGAGGCCCCTTCGACATCGTACGTCTTTCGCGTGAGCATAACGATGCGAATATTCTTTCGCTTGGTGCACGATTTCTCTCTGAGGAAGATGCTAAGACTGCGGTACGCATGTGGCTCGGGACAGATTTTTCTCACGAGGAGCGGCACCGCAGGCGCATAGCGCAGATTGATGCCGTATGAAAAAGACACTGATTGCACGCATCTACCTGCTGAGCGCAGCGTTTATGGCGCTTGCGCTCTTGTTTGTTTATTATTTGTACACGATTCAAATTAGAGATCACGCGCAGTGGGTCGAGCGCGGCGAAGCGAATTATATTCAGGTAGAGAAAGGGGTATTTAAGCGCGGGACTATTTATGTCACGCCGCGCATTGGTGACCCGCTCCCTGCAGCAACCACTGAGAGCGGCTACATTCTCGCAATAGATTATCGCGAACTGAGGGATCATGTTGCGGCGTATCACGCGCTGCAGGCGATTGTACCCACGCTCGACCGAGAGCAGTTTTTTGAGTATGCACAAGGAAAACTTGGATGGCGCGAACTTGAGCGACGGTTGTCGGAAGATGCTGCACAGCAGATTCTTGCGCTCAAGCTCACCGGTGTGCATGTGGTGAAGACGCAGTGGCGTGTGTATCCGTACGGTTCCGTAATGGCGCGAACGATTGGGTTTGTGGGGGCGTCCGATCAAGACACTATCTTGCGGGGGCGCTATGGTGTTGAAAAAGCCTACAACGAAAACCTCCTTCGCCCCGATACGCGCCAAAATACAAACCTTTTCGCCGAGCTCTTTGCTGATGTGCAGGCGTCGTCGACAAATGTTGCGGAATCTGCGGATTTGTATACGACGATTGAGCCAACGGTCGCACACCTCTTACAGAATTCACTGCGCGCGGTGCACGACAAGTACCAAAGTGAGATTACGGGCGGCATTATTATGAATCCGAAAACGGGTGAGATTTACGCCATGGACGCACTCCCAACGTATGATTCAAACGATAGGCGTGGCGTTCCGCTTGAGACGCTTATGGATCCAAATGTGCTCGGCACGTATGAGTTTGGCTCGATTATCAAGCCGCTCACCGTTGCTGCGGGTATCGATGCGGGGGTGATTGGGCGGTATACAACCTATAACGACACCGGGTGTACAACACTCAGCACCTTTACGATTTGTAACTACGACGGTCGCGCGCGCGGCGTGACCGAAATACAGCAGGTGCTTTCGCAGTCGCTTAACATGGGCGTGGTGCATATTCAACAGCTTCTTGGGAAAGACCGTTTCCGAACCTATTTTGAGAAACTGCAACTTGGAAGCGAGACAGGTATCGACGCAGGCGGCGAAGTCTCTGGAAATATTCGTAACCTGCAGCAGAAAAATGACATTAACTACGCGACGGCGGCATATGGGCAGGGTATCGCAACAACACCAATCGGCACCATTCGCGCGCTTGCAACGCTCGCAAATGGCGGCGTTCTCCCCGCGCCGCGTATTGGCAGCAAACTTCGGTATCTTGACGGTGAAGAAGAAGCGATTACATTCCCGCCGGGCGACCGCGTTTTTGCACAAGAAACCGCAGACACGCTGTCAAGCATGCTTACGACCGTGGTGGACGACGCGCTTCGCGGCGGCAAGCTAAAAATCCCTGGATACCGCGTCGCTGCAAAAACAGGAACCGCGTTTCTTACCGACGGCAAAGGCGGCTACGACAAGGAGCGCTATTTCCACTCACTCTTTGGCTATTTTCCAGCACACGATCCAAAGTTCATTATTCTCCTCTATACGCGCGACCCGAAAGGAGTGCAGTATGCATCGGAGACGCTTGCCGAGACGTACATGTCGCTCGTGCGAGAACTCATAAGTTACTATGAAATACCTCCCGATAGGCAATAGCACACAATCCTTGCTTGTCTACAATCCCGCAGTTGCGGGATTTGTTGTATACTGGGTGGACGTATGAAAACGATGATAAAATCGATACTTGTGGCACTCCTCACTGCCGAAGCGCGCGTGCTGCTGCGCCGCACGAAGCCGGCTATTATTGCAGTGACGGGAAGCGTTGGAAAGACAGGGACGAAAGATGCTATCTATAGTGTGCTCAAGGACACCATTCATGTGCGCAAGAGTGCGAAGAGCTATAACTCGGATGTGGGCGTGCCCCTGTCGGTGCTCGGTATTGAAAATCCGGGCACCAATGTGTTCTTGTGGATTCGTGCGCTCGCGGAAGGGTTTCTCATTATGCTTGCGCCGCGTGAGTATCCTGACGTACTTGTACTCGAAGTTGGCGTGGATCATCCGGGCGATATGGCAAAGCTTACCTCGTGGATTCGCCCCGACATCGTGGTGCTCACGCGGTTTCCCGATGTGCCGGTGCATGTCGAAAATTTCCCTACCCCCGAAGCGGTCACCGAAGAGAAAAAGCAATTACTGCACGCCATTAAAGACGACGGTGTGATTGTCTACAATAACGACGACGAACAAATTGCGCGTGCGGTCGCCGAGATGCGCCAAGTGTCGGTTGGTTTTAGTCGCTATTCGCGAAGTGCTTTTGTGGGCGCGTCAGAAACGAACGTGTATGAACATGGTGTGCCTGTCGGCTTCGAGTTTGTGCTCAACACGCAAGATACCTCGCATGTGGTGCGTGTACGGGAGGTGCTCGGGCTCGGGTATGTGTATGTGTATACTGCTGCGATTGCCGTAGCCTCACTCTTTGAAATCCCTGTTGACGCAGCAATTGCATCGCTCGGAAAGCATGTCACCGCTCCCGGACGCATGCGTATTCTTCCTGGCATAAAAGGAACACATATTATCGACGACACCTACAACGCATCGCCGGTCGCTATGGAAGAAGCGCTCCGTACTATGCGCAGTGTTAAAAATGCGAAGCGTCGTATTGCCGTGCTTGGCGACATGCTGGAACTCGGTCAGTATTCTATTGATGAACATCGTCGTATCGGCGGTGTTGCGGCGGAGAGTGTTGATCTTCTCGTGACGATTGGTGTGCGTGCGCGCGGCATTGCGGAAGGCGCGCTCCGTGCGGGGTTCGACGAGGCGAACATTACGCAGTACGATGATGCACTTGAAGCAGCACGAGAGCTAGAGCGCATGCTTGTGGAAGGGGATTACGTGCTGATCAAAGGATCGCAAGGAATGCGCATGGAGCGTGTGGTCGAAGAAATTATGGCCGAGCCAGATCGTGCCGAGGAACTCCTGGTACGGCAGGATGCCTTTTGGAAAACGAGGTAATCTATGCACGCTGTACTCTATATTGGCACATATGATGCCGTGCTTCCGCAGCTTCCTGAAGCAGCACAAAAGGGGAATGATGTGCACCATGTGCGGGGTGGACTGTGTACTGTTGATGACGCGGTGCGCCTCTGTGCGCATGCTGCGCGAGCACCGCTGCAAAGCACAACGCATCTCGTTGTTGCCTATGATCGGTATATGCCGCAGGCACAGAACATGCTCCTCAAAAGCTTAGAGGACGCAGCGCATGTACAGTGGTATTTTATTGCACCGCGCCGCGATACACTCTTGCCGACCGTTCGTTCACGGCTCAGTGAAGTGGCGAACGTCGCCTCGAGTGCTGTCCGAGCTGAGGCTGAGGCGTTCCTTGCGCTGACGTACCCTGAGCGCCTTGCATACCTTGCGGCGCGCTATGCAAAGGCAACAAAAACTGATGAAGAAAAAGCAATCACGCACCGTCTCGCACAAGATATTGTGACGCAGTGTGAGGCTCGCGCTCACCGTGACCCAATAAAATATGCACAGCTTGCGCGAGATACACGCTTCGTGCGCACCTACCTCGACCAGCCCGGCGCATCAGGGAAAATGCTCCTCGAGCTTCTCGCCCTTTCCGTATAACAAAAAAACCGCAACGGCGGTTTTTTTGTTATACGCCGCGGCGGCCGAGGGCTTCCATCTTTTTGAGATACCTTGTGCGTTTTTCTGGTGTGGAGCGGGTGAGGTTGTCGAAGACAGTGAACTTTTTTACCTTGATGCCACAGTACCACAAAATAGCGTAGGCGAGGGTGCGGTAGCCAGAGCGGCGGTAGAAGAGAAGGTCAAACCATGACGGTGCGCCCATGGTAGTGATGAGGTGTGCGGTGCGACCCTTGAGGAGGCGGTCATGGATGAGTCTCCCTTTATGTACTTTATACGCCCAGCCAGAATGGAGAATGCGATCGAAGAAACCTTTCAGGAGCGCAGGGAGCGATCCCCACCAAGTGGGGTAGAGGATAACGAGATGCTGTGCCCAGTCAATGTCGAGCTTGGCGCGCTCAAGGTCGGCTTCGAGATTTTGGCGAAGACGATAGCCGTGATGCAAAATAGGATCAAAGGAAAGTTCTCGAATACGCAGCACGCGAACCGTGTGCCCCGCAGCTTTTGCTGCTTCAAGATATGACGTTTCAAGCACTGCGCCAAAGCTTCCAGCGTCGGGGTGGCCATTTATGAAAAGAATATTTCGAGGTGTCATACGTGCGAGTATATCATGTAAACTCAAAAGCAAAGAAAAACGCCCGAAGGCGTTTTGAGGAGACTTATCGTGATGATTTGATATTGAGTCGTGTCGCGCGGTGTTTGTCGAGGCGAGGAAGGGTGATTTGGAGAAGTCCATGACGTTCCTGCGCGTCTGCTTCGTCGATAACGACCTCGTCAGGAAGTGCAACTTTGCGTGCGAATGAACCCCAGAAAAGTTCGTGATGTGAATAGTCTTCGTCGAGGATGTGATGTTCCTGGAGGCGACTGCCGCGAATCGTGACGGAGTCGCGAGTAATCATGATATCAAGATCGTCAGGGCGTACACCGGCGACAAACGCTTGGATAACAATCGCGTCGTCGGTTTCGTACATGTCGATAGGAAGTTCACCGTCGACGTCTTCTTGGAGAGACATGTCTGCGTCGTCGCTTTGCCATGAGGGCGCTTGTACGCCGGCGTTTGCAACTTGTTCGATTTCGTCGTGCGCGGAGCGACCCCCCGCAGTATGAAAATCGACATCGTTGTCGTAGTCATCGTCGTAGTCGTTCGACTGCGTGAGTCGTTTTATGAAATTGAGTGCCATATGTAGTGGGGGTCGAAGTTATGCGTTCGTTTGTGTGCGTACACGTTTGATGCGCTCCATAAAGAGAAGGAGCACAATCACACTGATCCAAACGCCAAGGAATACCGCACCGAGGGATGACGCTGTTTGTGTCTGACTCATTATAGTGAGATTAAAGAGTGTGTGCAAGAGCGTAGCTGTGGATAACCCGAGAAGTCCCGCAAGGAGGCGGATGCGCTGCGAGGCGGTAAATGCAAATGCCATAGCAACACCAATGGTTGCTGAGGAGACAATGTGCACAAGTGACGCGCCGATGAACCGCATGGCGCCAACACGAATGAGCTCTGCGCCGGCAGGAGTTCCTGCAAGGGGAAGGATTGCCGTGCCGTTCACCTCAATGAGCGTTTTGTAGAGATAGAGTACATTTTCAAAGGTGGCAAATCCGACGCCAATCATAATCATGTAGATAACGTAATCGATAGGTTCATCAAGTGCACGTCGCCAGAGAATAAGGAGAAGCGCGATGCCGTATTTGTAGAGTTCTTCGACAAGTGCCCACGAGGTCACCATGAGGGGCTGATTTGCGATATAAAGTTCGTAGCCGAGCCGTTGGAGTGGCACCACAAACGGGACAATGAGCGCGCCTGCAAAAAATGCGAGCGCAAGAAGCCGTAGCGGCTCAGGGTGTTCGTCTTCGCGGAGCCAAAACCAGAGCCATACGGACGCGCCCGCACACGCGACAATAGCAGCAATACCCGCATAGACTGGAGCGCTCGCAAAGTGGGTAATGAACGACGAAATCATGTGTGAGAAAGTATAGCACGGCTCCCTCGAAAGCCTCTCTCGACTTGCATATTTCTCTGTGAGGTATATTCTTTTTGCACGTTGTGCGACAAGCGCGGCGTGTTTGATCTTTTCAACCTCACACAGGAAGAACCATGACCTCTAAAGCAGAAGTAGTTGTCTACCAAAAACTGGTGCGTGATCTCGTGCCGGAGCGAATCGTTGCAGACGGCCTTGTGCCGGTTGTGCGCGAGCTCTCTCGCGATGAGTATCGGCTCGCATTGCGCAGTAAGCTTTGCGAAGAGTTTCGGGAGCTGCGGCCGCATGCGATGAATGAGGCCCCGAACGCACCTGAGCTCGAAAAGGAAGCAGCCGATGTCTACGAGGTGCTCTGTGCTATGGCAGAGGAGTACGGGCATCAGCTCGACCTCTTGCAGTACCCCTGCCATCGGCCGGAGTATCCGACGTTTTCACTGCGAATGAGGCGTTGGCATTTGTTTGATGCGGCGGTTGATGTGGTATGTATGCAGTTGCCTGCACAGGTTTCGTATGAAAGCCTTCAGGCATGCGCGGTCGCCCTTGCGGAGCTTACGGGCACGGTACGGGTGTACGCAGAATGCGTCGTGTACGTGGCCGAGCAAAAACAAAAAACGCACGGTGCGTTTGCGAAGAAGATTTTTCTTGAGGAGAGTTATCGCCTCGTGCCCGTTGCGGTGGAGGTGTAGGCCCTTTGTGGGTGAAAGCCGGTGTAGTGCCGGCTTCTTTTTGTGTGGTGGAGAGTCTGTTTTAGATTTTGAAGTTTAGAATGTATTCATATCTATATTTTATTTCGCTATTGCTCATAAAATATAGGCGGCAGGGAGAATCGGTCACGGTTGCTAAGCCTTTTGTGTTCGCTGTCGCAGTCACTTTAATCGGGACGGGAGAATCGGTCACCTCCGCATCTATATTTTGCTTCGTTGTCACTCGCAAAATATAGTGCTACGCGACCCCGCCGCGCCTCCCACCACTAAGCTTCGCTTTGCTCCGCTAAAGTGTTGGGTTCCCAGGCGCTCTTTTCGATTCTCCCTGGCTCGTCACAAAACATAAGAAAACAAGGCTCGACGCCTTGTTTTCTTTGTTTTGTGCGGCCAGGGAGAATCGAACTCCCGACTCAGCCTTGGCAAGGCCGCATTATACCACTTAACCATGGCCGCGGATCGCAGAGGAGCGAGTCCTTCTGCGGGGAATCGGGGTTTCAAGAACCTCTGTTCCTCGATTGCGCACAGTGTATATGAAAACGGAAAAAAAGCAACACTATTGCAGCCTCGTTTTAATAAGGCTTGCACCAACGGCAATAACGAGAAGTATCGCAAGGGTAAAGTAGGCAGGGAATGGTGTTGATGTCGCCGTTTTCGTCGCGGTCTCCGTGCGTATGTCGGGAAGAAGGAGCGGCGCGACGCTCGAGGCGAAGTCCCCGGGTGATGAGGTTGCAAGAGGAGTAACGTTTACTGCTTGGAGGGGAGCAGGGGTGTATGCTGCAAGGACAGCTACTGGTGTGGTTTTCTCCGCCTTCTGGGTTTCCGGTGCGGCAACAGAAGCAAGGAGCTGTCCGTCGGCAGTGTAGAGGGCGTAGGCATTTGCGACGAGGTGCGCAGGGATGGTAAGCGCTGCGCCCGCAAGAAGTGTGCTGTACTCGGGGATACGAAAGGTTTCCGTACCCACTATCGTACAGAACGAGAGATCAAGGGGAGCGCCACTGTCGTTGTGAATGGTAAGATCGCCACTTGCAAGACGCGTGACATGGAGAGAGGGTTCGACGACCGTAATAGTTTTGGTGAGCTCAAGGGGCGTGTCGCCATCAACAATAAGATGGACGAGATAGGTGCCGGGACGCAGATAGGTATGTGTGGGGGAGCTAAGCTTGCTCGTCGTGAAGTCGCCAAAGTTCCAAGTGTGTGACTTATATTTGCGAGCGTCCTTTGGAGACGTGATTGACGAGAAGGTGAAGGGGATGCCTGCAGAGAGTGTGTCAGGCGCATTGATAGAAAGGCTGCGAATCTGGTCTTTGTCCCAGGTGGCAGTGACTACTGTGGAGTTCGTGGTCGTACGCGCGGGCTCCACAGTCGCAGTGTTTGCTCCTGCGGGTGTTGGTGCGCCAAGGCTCCAAGTGTCGCCGCTGCGCTGCACAGTGTCGTAATTGCCGGTATTTGCCTTGCTGTACTCTGACCAATTTATGGAAGTGGCGACACTGTCGATAGGAGAAGCGCTCGTAGGGTCAAAGAGCGAAACGGAGAGGGAAGTATTATTGAGTGCGCCGATGCCGCCGAGGTACACGTTTCCAAAACTTTCAAAATAGGGGTGACAGGTTGTTGCGGAAGCTGCTGTAGTGCCAAACTTTCGGGCAATGACGTAGTATCCGTAGGGGTCAAGCACAAGCTCCCCAGGATTTGCAAGAAGCGTTGCATTTTTGGTGCCATTGACGGTAAATGACCACCCTGCAATATCGACCGCGGTATCGCTGTTATTATAGAGTTCGATCCACTCACAGTTCGCGTTACCGTTGCCGCCCATCCATGCGATTTCATTGATGCGAACGTCTGCCGACGCGGAAAAAGGAAACGCAAAGAGTGCGGCAACAAAAAAATTGAGTATAGTATACCTCATGCCGGTAGTATACCTCACCTTAGAGATAGATAAAAGCTATTTCTTGATGTAGTCGGGCGTAATCACTTGGTTGGGGCCAGCGCCGAGCTGTGTCGTAAGAAAGTTTACGGCACCCCAAAAGGAGAGCAGTACCACAACGGCAGCAATGCCGTAGGCGACGGCAGCTTTGCGCCCGCTCACTTTATCTGCGGCGGCTTGCACTATGTAGAGCTGGAAAACGTTCCAGACAGTGTAGACGAACGCAAGTCCGATGAGCGTTGGCATAAGCACGCCATTCGCAAAACCCGTAAGAAGGGCAAGATAACCTTGAAGCATGGTGTCAAAAGTATAGCATGAGACAAATAAAAAAACGGGGAAAACCGCTTGACAAATTTCTCTTCTGTGCTATTCTAGGGAAACTTCATTCGGGAACACCTGTTCTCGGACGAAACGTTCTCTTGTCTCCATGCATGCGCATGATATCGAAACTATAACCCTCTAAGCATTTGGGTATCCTACGAGGATACTTTGGTTCCTGTCTTGAACAGGGTCGCTGCGGTATTTCCTTGGTAAGCTATTCACTTCTCCAGAAGCGTTTAGAGGGTTATGGTTTTGAGTTACGGTGACTAAGTCATTTGGTCCGTAATCTCTACGTCTCCTCCTCTTACAAGAGAGCATAGCATACACCCCGCAGTCATACTATATTGACCGCGGGGTGTATTCGTTTTCAATTTCACCCACAATGTCCCGCATTGTGTATTTTTGTGTACTCCAGTAAACTGTGGGCATGATATATCACACACAACGTGCGGAAGATTGGCGCGATGTTGCGAAAAAAATTATTGCTGCACTCCCCGAGCGTCAAGGGGCGACCGTGCTCCGCATGCAGGGTACGCTTGGGGCAGGAAAGACAACCTGTACGCAAGCGATTGCGCAGGAGCTTGGTGTGCAGGAGCATGTCACGAGCCCGACCTTTGTGCTTATGCAGCTCTATGAGGCAACGCACCCACGATTCAATCGGCTCGTGCATATTGATGCGTATCGTCTTGAAGATAGTGAAGAGGCTGCGGTGCTACGTCTCCCAGAATACTTTGCTGATCCGCGCACGTTTATGGTTGTCGAGTGGCCAGAGAACCTTGAAGGGCTTTTGCCAGAAGATGCTATCACGGTGAAGATTGACATTGTCCATGAAGGACGCAGCATAACTATCGCATAATCTGTATGGCAACAACAAAGAAAACTCGTCTTGTATTGCTCGATGCGCATGCAATCATTCACCGTGCGTACCACGCGCTTCCAGGACTCACTGCACCAAATGGCGACCCTGTGGGTGCGCTCTATGGCGTCATTACCATGGTGCTCAAAATTGCCCAAGAACTTTCACCTGATTACCTCGTGGCGTGCTTTGACCTGCCACAGCCAACGCACCGTCACGAAGCCTTTGAAGCATACAAGGGTACTCGTAGCGCGCTTGAGCAGGATTTGATTGTGCAGCTTGAACGTACCAAAGAGCTCATGGATGTCTTCGGTATTCCGCGCTACGAATGTGCGGGATTTGAAGCCGACGACCTGCTTGGCACGATTGCAGAACAGGTGCGTGCTCACGAGGACCTTGAAGTCATTATTGCATCAGGCGATATGGATACGTTGCAACTTGTCGATAAAAAACGAGTGCAAGTATATACCCTTAAGAAGGGAATTAACGACACCATTCTGTACGATGAATCTGCGGTGAAGGCGCGCTTTGGATTTCCGCCGCTTCTCATTCCTGACTATAAGGGCTTGCGAGGCGACCCGTCCGACAATATTCCCGGCATCAAAGGCATCGGCGAAAAGACGGCAACAACGCTCATTACTACGTTTGGTGACCTCGACAAGATGTATAAAAAACTTGCGCAAAGCGACGAAGCGTTTCGAGAGGTAAAAGTAACACCGCGCGTTATTGGGCTCTTGCGCGACGGTGAGGATGAGGCGCGTTTTTCAAAAGCGCTCGCGACAATTTCAAGAGATGCACCGATTACGTTTGCGCTTCCTGATACGTCATGGCGAGAAGGTGTCGACAGTGAAAAGGTAATGACGTGGTGCGCGGAGCTTGGATTCCGCTCACTTATTCCGCGCCTCGCGCAAACATTTGAGGCGGCGAGAGAAGAGAGTGAAGAAGACCTCAGTGAGGATGAAATGGAGGAGACCGCGCTTGCTCTCTGGCTTCTTATGTCAGACCACACAAACCCTTCAAAAGACGATATGCTTGCGTATGGGCGCACACGAGGTGTTGTGGGTATGCATGCGTCACGTGAGCAAATTCTGAAAGACCTCGCCGCAACACCAATGCAAAACGTGTTAGACACTATCGAACGCCCGCTTCGTGGTGTGCTCGCACGGATGCGAGAAACAGGCATTGCGGTGGATGTTGCGGAGCTCAAGAAGCTCAGTGAACGCTTCCATGCAGAGCTCGATGCGCTTACTGCGGAAATCTACGCTGCGGCAGGCGCAGAGTTTAATATCAATTCACCGAAACAACTCGGCGAAGTTCTTTTTGATACCCTTGGCATAGGCACAAAGTCTCGCACAAAGAAAACATCGACAGGGCAGCGCACTACCAAAGAAAGTGAGCTCGAAAAAATGAGGGACGAACACCCCGTCATCGCACATGTGCTCAAGTACCGAGAATTACAGAAACTAGTGGGTACATACATTGACACGTTTCCTAATCTTGTCAAGGAAGACGGGAGAATTCACTCACATTTTTTGCAAGCAGGCACGACAACAGGACGCCTTGCCTCACGCGACCCGAATCTGCAAAACATTCCGACACGTACGGAACAGGGGCGCATGATTCGAAACGCTTTTATCGCTCCGAGCGGATACCTTCTTGTTGCGTTCGACTACGCACAAATCGAGCTTCGTATCGCCGCGTTTCTTGCAGAAGATACCGAGCTTATGCGTATCTTCAAAGCAGGAGAAGATATCCATACCTCGGTCGCAGCTCGCGTGTTCAATGTTGATGCGGCAGAAGTGACGAAAGATATGCGTCGGCACGCGAAGGTGATTAACTTCGGCATCATGTACGGCATGGGTGTCAGTGCACTCCGAGAGAATCTTGGAAAGGATACCAGTCGCGAGACGGCACAGCAGTATCTCGACGCATACTTTGCTTCATTCCCGCAACTTGCGGCCTACCTCGAAGACACCAAAACATTCGCTCGAAGGAACGGCTATACCCAAACTCCCTATGGTCGCCGTCGCTATTTTGCGGGCATCAATTCTACCGTACCGTTTATACGCGCTTCAGCAGAGCGTATGGCAATCAACGCACCGATTCAGGGTATGGAGGCAGACGTCGTTCGTATTGCTATGATTCAGGCGGATACGTTTATCGAGAAGGAGGGATTGCGCGACAGCGTACGCCTCCTTCTGCAGATTCACGACGAACTCATCTTTGAAATCAAAGAAGACATCGTCGCAGAAATCGCTCCCAAACTAAAACATATCCTGGAAACCATTGTTCCAGCAGATATCACCAAGAATGTTCCCCTCGAAGTAGGAACAAAAACAGGAAAAAGCTGGGGAGAGCTTGAGTAGAGGCTGGGCGGGTTGACTTTATTGGCAATATCATGCAGAATGTAGGTGTGCTTGTGGGCGAAAGCCTTGTTCGGCAAAAAGAATTCTTAAGTCGAAGCCAGGCACCCTAAAAAACACCCCTCGGGGTGTTTTTTAGTGCTTCATAACACTCCAAAATATTGGATGTTGTGAGTTTTCTATATCAAGAATAATGACCCGAATCTCAACGGGGTTCTTGATGCCAACGAGACCTACAAGAGCGTATTGCTTTGCTTTTATTCGTTCAGAACCTTTCTTGCGATTTTTTGGTATAAGAATGTCCCGCTCCTCATAGATGCCTGTTGCATTTTTAATAACGGGTATCACGAGAGGGAAAAGTTTGAGCTTATAAATACGTTCCTCTACGGTACGGGAAGTGCCATCAGGCTTATAATGAAGGTGATGAAACCCCTTGGCATTAAATACTATTTCTTTCTCCAGAATGGCACAAAACACATGCTGTACTTCTGAATAAAGAGTCATTGTTTCCTCACTAAGTTCAAGACAGAGTCGTTTTCTTGATGAGTTTTCCATAAAAGCGAGTATAGCACAAAGGCTACCAAACCGTGTTTTTTTGTGGTATGGTGTGGTATATGCCGAATTTCAACAACTTTAGCAATCGTGCGAAGGAGGCAATCCGTCGCGCGCATGAGTTCGCTATTGAGCGCGGACAAAATCATGTCAATCCACTACACCTTCTTGCGGCGCTTATGTCGCAAGAAGAGAATGTCGTTATCTCTGTGCTTGATCGACTCCAAATCGACACGGTCGAATTTGCCG
This sequence comes from Candidatus Kaiserbacteria bacterium RIFCSPLOWO2_12_FULL_50_10, assembly GCA_001783515.1. GTDB lineage: Bacteria > Patescibacteriota > Minisyncoccia > Phycocordibacterales > UBA918 > HO2-49-34. Next base: position 14,871 of record MFMN01000014.1, read on the forward strand.
ATCTTTGTGCGGAGGCACTTGAGAGCACCATTACCGGCGGCACACTTTCGCCGTCAATGCAGCTGTATCTTACGCCTGACCTTGCACAAGCAATTGAGTCGTCACAGCGCGTTGCAGAAGAAATGCACGACTCCTATATTGGTGTTGAGCACCTCTTTTTAGCGGTGCTTGATCGCCCAGGGCCGGCACGTGAAATTGTAGACCGTTTGAAGCTCTCAAAGGAGCGAGTTATTGCGGCACTTCACGAAATCCGCGAGGGAGTTCCCGGGGAGACAGAAGCACCAAAGAAAATGCGTGCACTTTCTCGCTACGCGCGCAATTTGACCGCGCTTGCACAAGAGAACAAACTTGACCCCGTGATTGGTCGTGATGCGGAAATCCAGCGTGTCATTCAGATTCTCTCGCGTCGCACCAAGAACAACCCGATTCTTATCGGCGAAGCAGGTGTCGGCAAGACCGCCATTGCAGAAGGGCTTGCACTTTCGATTGTGCAAGGCGCTGTGCCTGAAAGCATGCGCGAGAAGGAAATTCTTTCGCTCGACCTCGGGCTTCTTGTGGCGGGCACCAAGTTCCGTGGCGAGTTTGAAGAGCGTCTCAAGATGGTTATGAAGGAGGTTGAATCTGCAGCGGGGAAGGTGATTCTTTTTATCGACGAACTCCACACTATTATTGGTGCAGGTGCTGCTGAAGGGGCGATGGACGCCTCAAATATGCTCAAGCCCGCGCTCGCTCGCGGTGAAATCCGCGTGATTGGTGCAACAACGCTCAAGGAATATCAGAAGCATATTGAACGCGACCCCGCACTCACGCGTCGCTTCCAGCCAGTATTTGTCCAGGAACCATCACCTGAAGACGCGGTGGCTATTATGCGCGGCGTCGCAGAAAAGTATGCCCTCTACCACGGTGTGCGCATCACCGACGACGCTATCGTCGCAGCAGTGCAGCTTTCCTCTCGTTATATTACCGACCGTTTCTTGCCCGACAAAGCGGTTGACCTTATCGACGAAGCAGCCGCCGCACTCCGTATCTCGCTCGAAAATAAACCAGAGGAACTTGAGGTAACCGATCGAAAAGTACGAAGGCTGGAAATCGAAAAGGAGGCGCTCAAAAAAGAAATCGCCATCTCAGAAGGGGACACAATTGACAAACTTGAGAAACGTGTTGTTGATATTGATGCACAAATCCGCGAACTTCGCGATACAACGAAGACGCTTGAAAGTAAGTGGTCAAATGAACGCGAGACAGTGACACGTATTCGCGAAATCAAAAAAGAACTCGACAAGCTTCAGGTTGAAGCGGAGACCGCAGAGGCTCGCGCAGACCTCCAGGTGGCAGCTGAGATTCGCTACGTGACGATTCCGAAACTTCAAGCAGAACTCGACGAGGTATCCGAGCGTCTCAAGAAGTTGCAGCGTCATACACGTATCTTGCGTGAGGAAGTAACGGAGGCTGACATTGCCTCAGTTGTCTCGCGGTGGACCGGTATTCCGGTGGCACGTATGCTCGAAGAAGAGGCACGCAAACTTGCCCGTATGGACGACGAGCTCAAGCTCAAGGTTATCGGCCAAGACACCGCAGTACAGAAGGTTGTCGATGCCGTACGTCGCGCGCGCACGGGTATTGCGGATCCAAACCGCCCGATTGGCTCGTTTCTTTTCCTTGGTCCAACGGGCGTCGGCAAGACAGAACTTGCTCGTTCGCTTGCCACATTTATGTTCGATGATCCCGAGGCAATGGTGCGTATCGACATGTCGGAATTCATGGAAAAGCATTCCGTCTCTAAGATTATTGGTTCGCCTCCGGGCTATGTGGGGCACGAAGAAGGAGGTGCTATCACTGAGCTTGTTCGTCGTCGCCCGTACTCTGTGATTCTCTTTGACGAAGTCGAAAAGGCACATCCTGAAGTATTTAACGTGCTTCTTCAGGTGCTCGATTCGGGGCATCTCACCGACGCGAAGGGACGTAAGGTGAACTTCAAGAATACGGTCATTATCATGACGTCGAACATCGGCGCAGAACACATCGACGGCATGCAGAAGTTCGGCTTCTCAAATGCAACTGATGGTGAGCAGTACGAAGTTGCAAAAGACAAGGTGCTCGAAGCGCTCAAGAATTTCTTCCGTCCTGAATTCTTGAACCGTCTCGATGAGATTATCGTCTTCGATGTTCTCTCGCCGGAAGTGATTCGCTCGATTGTTACGTTGCAGATTGAAGACGTATCAAAGCGTCTTGCCGAGAAGGACATCACGCTCGCGGTTACCGACGAGGTGTATGACTATCTCGCAAAGAAGGGCTACGATCCAAAGTTTGGTGCTAGGCCACTGCGTCGCGTCATTCAAACAGAAATCCTCACCCCGGTTGCAACCGCAATGGTAAAGCAGGGAACACTCTCTGGTGCTACCGTCTCTGTTGTTATGAAGAAAGGCGAGCTCGCCCTCGACATCAAAAAACGAGGCGCCCGCAAGTCACCTATTGAACGTTCAGAATTAGAAAAAACTGCCGCGTAAGCTCATACACACCCAAACGGGTGTGTATTGCGTTTCTGTGTGCATTCCGTATACTCGGGAGCATATGGAAGTACAGGAAATTGAGTCGTTAGCGACTATGGCGCGTATTGCGCTTACCCCCGAAGAGGTCGCGGTAATGCAAGAGCGCGTCGGCTCGGTGCTTGCGTATGTCTCGCAGGTGCAAGAAATTGCAGCGAACGAAGAAAAGAAGGTTGGTATTTTGCACAACGTGATGCGCGAAGACGTGCTTACTCGTGAGCCGAATGAGTACACGGCAGCCGTGCTTGCAAATGCGCCAAGCACGAAGGGTCGGTTTGTTGAAGTGCAGAAAGTAATTGATAACGAATAATTCCTTCCAAAATAGTGAATATGTACTGTTTTCAGAAATGTTACTCCCGCACCGTACATCAGGTACGCCTTGGTCGCAACATTTCCTCCAAACAGCACATCTTCATCTATTTTGAAAGGAATTCTTACTAACTATATGAACAAATTTCCAACTATTTCTGAACTTCGCGAGAAGTTCGTGGCGGGTACCTATACACCGCTGCAGGCATACCGCGATGCGCGTGCGCTTATTGATGCGAACAATACGGACCTCAATGCGTATCTCGAAGTGTTTGACGATGCGGAAGAGTCAGCAAAAGCAGCAACAGAGCGCTATGCAAAAGAAGGCGACGCAGCACCTGCGCTCCTCGGTATGCCGATTGCCGTCAAGAACAACATGCTCGTGAAAGGGAAGCGCGCAACTGCTGGCTCAAAAATTCTAGAGAACTATATTGCAACCTACGATGCAACCGTTATTGCTCGCCTCAAAGAAGCGGGTGCGGTCATTATGGGTGCAACCAACATGGACGAATTCGCTATGGGTTCTTCGGGCGAAAACTCTGCATATGGACTCGTAAAGAATCCATTGGACCGTTCACGTGTGCCGGGCGGTTCGTCAGCTGGCTCTGCTGCTGCGCTCGCACTCGGTGGTATTGTTGCGGCGATTGGTACTGATACTGGTGGCTCAGTTCGACAGCCCGCATCATTCTGTGGACTTGTTGGTGTGAAGCCAACCTACGGCGCAGCATCACGTTACGGACTTGTCGCTATGGGTTCATCGCTCGACCAAGCAGGAGCCTTCGCGCGAAATGTTGCAGATGCAGCGCTCGTGCAGGGGATTATGAATGGCAAAGATGCAAACGACGGCACCACCATAGACGAAACAACCCATCCTGCAGTTACAGCAAAAGACACCTACACAATCGGCGTGCCGATGAAGCTTCTTGATGGCGTTGATGCTGACGTTCGTGCTACGTTCGAGACGAAACTCGAAGCACTTAAAACAGCTGGGCACACCGTTGTCGACGTAAGTCTTCCGCTCTTCGAAAAAGGCCTCGCGGCGTACTACATTGTGATGCCAGCAGAAGTTTCTTCAAACCTCGCGCGCTATGATGGTATTCGCTACGGCAAGAAAGTTGTTGGCAAAGACCTTCTCGACAGCTACTGCAAGACGCGCGCTGAAGGTTTCGGCGCAGAGGTTAAGCGCCGTATTCTTCTCGGCGCATACGTACTCTCCTCAGGCTACTACGACGCATTTTACGGCAAAGCAGAAGCAGCGCGCGATGCAATGCGTGCAGAGCTCGCAGAAACGTTCAAGACTGTCGATGCAATCCTTACGCCAACCTCACCCGTCCCTGCATGGAAGTTCGGTGAAAAGAGCAAGGATCCGCTCTCGATGTATCTCGCCGACGTCTTCACGGTGCCGGTCAACCTCACCGGCGTCCCCGCAATGTCCGTCCCTGCAGGAACGGTAACGCGCGAAGAGGTTAACCTTCCTGTTGGACTCCAAATCATCTGCCCCCACGCAGGAGAAGAGCGTATGTATGACCTTGGGATAAAAATAGAAGCAACAAACTAACACACATCGCACAGAAAACCGCTGAGCACCAGCGGTTTTCTTGACAAAATGGCATTTTATGGTTATATGTCAATCAGTTACGTTCCTTCAAACCCCGTATGCCGTAGCAGAAAGTGTCGAAACCATTCGACGTTTTCTGCTACGGCAAACCCGCATTCTCGCGACGTGTTGCTGTGTAGCGAATAGTAGGAGAACCATCATGGCGGATAAAACTGTCGTGGCGGGGTCGTCGGTGACGGCTTCGCAACTGAAGGAGCTCTTTCGTCAAATCGACGACCAGAGTTTGGGGCATGCAGAAATGCAGGCATTTATCGAACATCGTAATCCGTTTGCCTTCGAACGTAACGAACACGGACACATCGTGCTCACCATCACCGGCCTTGACCTCACGGGCGAGCAAGAAATTGCTCGTCACTTGGCGTCGCCGAACGCCAAAATTACCGACTGGGCAAAATCGTGTCTGTTGTCAACAAACAATGACAGCTACGACAAAAACCATCGTCTTGTCGCTGGAAAAACGTACCGTGTCGCTCTGATGCCAACCAGTGTCATCAAAATCGACCACGAACGCACAACCGAAGCGCTGCGCCAGTATGGCGCGAGTAATTTCGGCTACGACAAAGGCTTTGCAGGACTCATCCCCCGCATTCGCGAGACTATCTCCAACCGGCAGATGGAAGAGATGGGTTTCGGTTACGTTACCGGTCTCCACGACCCTATCAAGGATTCTGACGGCCACCCGCTCGTGCTTTTTTCGCACAGGGACGTTGGCGAGCGGTGGCTCGTTGCGGAATTAGATCGTCCTGACGACTGCTGGGTCGGCAATGGTGCGGCCGCGCTTCTCGTGTCTGCAAGTTGAACTTGGCTATAGATCCTTTGACTTTTACACTTGGACCCTTGGTTCTTGGCCCTGCGCTTTGCGCGGGGCTTTTTCTTGAACTAGCGAAATGCTGCGTTTTTTTCTGTGAGCTCTGGTATACTGTGCATATGCCACCGATTGCGGAATACCGGGAAGGGGAGATTGAGTTTCAGAAATATGGGATTGATATCTCAGGGCTTTTGCAGTCGCTGTGGGACTATGTTCGAAGTTTTTTTGGCGCGGGCGATCCGCTCGTTAGTACCGCGACGTACGTGGACGTGTTCCAATTTATTGCAGGTATACTTGAAGTGATTGCGATTATCGGGTTGCTCCTCTCGCTCGCCATGCTGTATGGCTGGCTCTATGCTGCGGTGCGCCTTAAGAAGTATGGCGCGCAGGCGGAAGAGGCGCTCGCAGCCGAAGAAAAACGCTTCCGTGAGCGTGCGCTCGGCAAAGAGGCGCAGAATCCTCGTCGTGTTGATATTGCAACACACAGCGCAAGCGACAACCCGAACGACTGGCGTATTGCGATTGTTGAGGCGGATATTTTGCTCGAAGAAATTTTGGAGAAACACGGATTTGTTGGTGCAACCATTGGTGAGAAACTCCGCGGCGCATCTATTGAATCATTCCGCACCCTCAATGATGCCTGGGAAGCGCACAAAGTGCGTAACAAAATAGCGCACGAAGGCGCAGGATTTGAACTCACGGAGCGCATCGCAAAGCAAACCATCGCACAGTACGAAAACGTCTTTAATGAATTTGAGGTATAAGCAACATACGATATGGGAAGAAAAGATTTGGTGATTGTTGGAGGAATTGCACTCATCGCGGGGCTTCTTGGTGGATTTCTTGGAGAGAAGATTACTCCGGAGATTTCAAACGAGGAACGTATTGCTGAATATTATGCAACGGAAGTTGCCGTAATGGTGTCACCGCACTCGTTGCGTAAGAAAATGGGTGAGGGAAAGGTGGTGCTTGTCGATCTTCGCTCGCAGGAGGAATATGAGGCTGATCACATTATTACTGCCCTCAATGTGCCAGCATACAAAAATGCGAATGAGTCAGCGTATGGTGACGTCGAGCGTATTGTGCAAAGTTTTGCGGAACTTCGTGCGCAAAATCCTAACAAAGATATTGTTGTCTACTGCTATAGTCGACCGTGTATGACAGGGCGCACCATCGGCAACATGCTTGCCGAGCATGGTATCTACGTGAAGCACCTGGGTATTGGCTGGAACGAGTGGAAATATGGCTGGGATATGTGGAATCATGACGGCGAGACAAAGGTGAATGAAGCCGACTACAGGAAGAGCGGTGCGGAGCCGGGCGTACTCCCTAGTGGTGAGCACCCCGAAGCGTGCCCGATTGAGGGAGAATTTAGTTGTTAAGTAAACGTATATGCAATCACCTGAAGTATCGCCACAACACCCATGGATGCGCGCATTCCTCCTCGCGCTCGTGGCCTTTCTTGTTTCGGCAGGATATTTGTGGTTACGACGATGGGGTGCGCCACTTGATACCGTGCTGTATAAAATATCGTTCGCCGGCCTTGCGACGGCAGGAACATTCCTACTCGCGTATTCGTATGGGATTGGTCCCTTCGCGCGGTTTTTTCCACGCCTCTTTGTTTCCGAGCTTTCGATGCGAAAATACTATGGGCTTCTCGGCTACTTTTTGATTGTGGTGCACGTCGTTTGGGCGCTTGCGACATTTGGTCCAAAGCGGTATCCACGTCTTTTTGTCGAAGGAGAATTTACCACGATAACTATCGTATCGCTCATTTTGGGTGTTACTGCGTTTGCACTTTTCTCAATCGTTGCTTTTACCAGCATGCAGAGAATCGCCACAAACATGTCCACGGATGCATGGAAAACTACACAACGCGTTGGCTACCTCGGACTTCTGGTGGCGCTCGTGCATTTCACCGTTCTGAAATATAAAGGCTGGCTCGCCATTGCGACATGGCCCTCTCTCCCCGTTGACTACTTTAGTTTCCTCTCATTCGTATCGCTTCCGCCGCTCTCGTTGCTTCTTTTTGTCTTTATTGTTGGCGTTTTTCTCCTGCGCGGGCTTGCGATTGTGTGTCCAGGACAACTACCAGGGAAGTAAGCGTCCGGAGTCTCTATCGTCATTGCATGAATAATTATGGGGAGAAAAGAAAAGTGCAGGGGCGCTTTTTTTGTGGTATGCTTCACTCACTATGGCATTTTTTCTAGAGAAGTTTTTTGGTCCTTCGTATGAGAAGGAGCTGAAAAAGGTGCGACCCCTTGTGGCGCAGATAAACGACCGCGAGGAGTTTTTTGCAGGCAAAAGCGGCGAAGAACTTGTCGCGCATACGCAGGAGCTGAAAGATAAAGTTGTGGCAGGCACCTCGCTCGATGATGTACTTGTTGATGCCTTTGCACTCGTGCGTGAAGCAGCAAAGCGTACGCTCGGGCTTCGTCACTACGACGTGCAACTTATCGGCGGCATCATGCTGCATGAGGGGAAGATTGCTGAAATGCGCACGGGTGAAGGAAAGACACTCGTGGGTACACTCCCGGCATTCCTTAACGCGCTCGCAGGAAAGGGTGTGCATGTCGTCACCGTGAACGACTACCTCGCGCGACGCGACGCCGTATGGATGGGGCAGATTTACGCATACCTCGGACTTAGCGTGGGTATTATCAATCACGACACGTCGTACCTCTATGACGCGACGCAGACGACAAACGAAGAAGACGAAGCACGCGACGAACACGGCGACGTCAAAGTGCAGTACGAATTCATGCGCCCGTGTACACGTAAAGAAGCCTACGCAGCGGACATCACCTACGGCACGAACAACGAATACGGTTTCGACTACCTCCGCGATAACATTGAGTTCGTGCAGGAAAACGTGCGTCAGCGCGGACACTTCTACGCAATGGTTGACGAAGTCGACTCTATCCTTATCGACGAAGCGCGTACACCGCTTATTATTTCTGCGCCCGCAGGCGAGAGCGATGACCTCTACGGGCAATTTGCGGAGCTTGCACGTCAGATGACGCTTGGTGAAGATTACGAAGTGGAAGAAAAGCACAAGAGCGCAACGCTTACCGAAGCAGGCATTACGAAAGCTGAACAGTATCTCAATATCACGAACATCTACACACTCGAAGGTATGCGTATGGTGCATCATCTTGAAAATGCCGTGAAGGCAAAGGCGCTCTATACTCGTGATAAAGAATACGTCGTGCGCGGCGAAGAGATTGTTATTGTCGATGAATTTACGGGGCGGTTGCAACCAGGTCGCCGTTGGTCAGAGGGGCTGCATCAAGCAATCGAAGCAAAGGAAGGTGTGCCGCTCCAGAAAGAAAGTAAAACATTCGCCTCGATTACGTTCCAGAACTATTTCCGCATGTACGACAAGCTTGCCGGTATGACGGGTACTGGTCTCACGTCGCAGGAGGAATTTTACGCGGTGTATAAACTCGATGTTATTCCTATTCCTACCCACAACGCTATCAAGCGTGTCGACAAGAATGACCTTATTTTCCAAAGCGAACAAGGGAAGCTCACGGCACTCGTGCGTTCGATTAAGGAGATTAACGCAACCGGGCAACCGATTCTCATCGGTACCGCATCAATCGACAAGAACCAAGAAGTGTCGATTGCACTCAGCGAAGCAGGCGTTGCGCATACCGTACTTAACGCAAAGAATCACGAACATGAAGGTGAGATTATCGCAAATGCGGGGCGCAAGGGCGCGGTGACGCTCGCAACGAACATGGCAGGTCGTGGTGTCGACATCAAGCTCGGCGGTATTGATGCTAGCAAGGAGGAACAAGAAGAAGTGAAGCAGCTCGGCGGACTGTATGTTATTGGTACCGAACGCCACGAGGCGCGACGCATCGACAACCAGCTTCGCGGACGTGCAGGACGCCAGGGTGATCACGGCACCACACAGTTCTATGTGTCGATGGAAGATTCGCTTATGCGTGTCTTTGCGTCGGACGTCGTCAAAAAGATGATGGGTCGTCTCGGTATTCCAGAAGACGAAGCGATTGAAAATTCGATTATTACGAAGTCGCTCGAAAGTGCGCAGACGCGTATCGAAGGATTCCACTTCGATTCGCGCAAGCAAGTGCTCGCGTACGACGATGTGCTCAACAAGCATCGTCAGGCACTCTATGGACAGCGTCGTCACATGCTCGCGGGAGATGCGGCAACCATTGACGAAATCGTCGCGCAGGTGACGGAAGCGCACCCTGAAGTTGCGGAAAGTATCGCACAGCGCAAGGTTGAAATGGGCGACACGCTCTGGTACGACATCTTGCGACGTGTTGCGCTTCAGACGTATGACCACCTCTGGGTTGAGCACCTTGAAGTCATGCAGTACGCACGCTCAAACGTATCGCTCCGTGCCTATGGACAGCAAGACCCGCTCGTTGAATACCGCAAGGAAGGGCAGCGCTTGTATCAAGAATTGCAGCGGACGGCAATCGATCGCCTTGCCACGATGATTCCAACCATTCGCATTGAGCGAGTTGTTCAGGAAGAAGAAAAGCAAAAGGCAACCCTCGAAAAAATAAAGGAAGTCGGCGGCGGCGAAGAGGCGGCAGTCAAGGACTCGCCTGACAAGCCGGTTCACGCAAAACCAGAATTCGCCCGCAACGAGAGCGTGACCATCGTGAACCCAAACTCTAAGGAAGAGAAGACGCTCAAGTTCAAAAAAGCAGAACCGTTTCTCGAAGAAGGCTGGAAGCTAAAATAATTTATTCCAAAACGGGCGAACTTGCACTGGTTTCAGAAAATTTTTCACTCACCGTACGTTAAGTACGGCTCCTGTAAAAGTTTCTTCCAACCAGCACAATCTCATCCCGTTTTGAAAGAAATTAATTGCAGGAGATTACGAAGAAAATCGCACGAAGGAACGTGCGATTTTTATTACATAAAAAAGCGCCGAGTTTGGAGTTCGGCGCTCTCCTTCAGATGTGCTTCCTTGCTTCGAAAAGCAAGGAAGCAAGATGCGTAGCTAGAGCTTCAAGCAAAGGCCGAGCTGACGCATTTTGAGCAATGCTTCTGCATTTGCGATAGCATCACGTACGGGATTATGGTCGAGACTTCGTCCTCGCAAATGATCAAAAGAACAATCAAGCGTTTTTTGCATACCGCGATATAGATCGTTTATGTTTCGGGAAGTGTGCCCGAATACACAGCTGCCCGTATACCGCCAAAGGTAATATGCCATAAATGAGAAGTCGTAGCCGTTGTTGTCAGAAACAAACACGGCCTTCGTTCCAGATTTTGTGTTGTCATGCACCCATGTTGCAAATGCAGGCATAACAACTTCCGGGTTCTCGAATAAGAGTGTCTCATCTCGAGTGTGTCCCGAGACAGCAAGCGCTTCGGGAATCCACTCTGTAGAGATAGGACGTATGGTACCGTAATAGGTGCGGTTAAGTTTCCTGTTCAGAATAACTGCACCAAACGATATCATGGAATAGAGACCCGGCACGGGGCCATCGCTCTCAATATCAACGACAAAATATGTCATAGGTCATCTCCAAAGTAGGTATGCAGGAAAAGGTACAACATGCATACGAAGCAAATTGTACGTAGCTGATTAACTATAGCAATATCACTCCTATTGTCAACGATAGGATTATTTTTAATCGACGCCCTGTCGTACTGCATTTTTGATATCCGAGTATAATGCAGGCATGACAATTGGCGAACATGCTCAGTATATTGCGCGGCATCACGGTGAGCGGGGTGAGTATTTTCGGAAGCTTTCTACTGCAGAGCAGATGGCGGTGTTTGACGAACTTTCGGCGTATGTGCAGCGGGATATTCTTGCGAAACTGAGCCTCGTTGACGTTGTTGCGCTCCTCGACCAGCATGACCCGGGAAGAGCGGAGAAGCTTATCATGCGCATACCGAATGCCTCAAGACGCCGAGCGGTCACGCTGCGTCTCAAGCGGGAAAGTAAAGAAAAAATAGATATCGTACGGAGTTTTCATGCACAGGCAACAATTGAAATTGTTGATCAGCATTATGTTCTGGTACCTGAAACAGCAACCGTCGCCGACGTCGCCGAAGCGCTCGATGCGCACTTTGACGAGACGGGGAGAATTCCTGTTGTGCTCGTGCATCGTGCAGGGAAGTGTATTGGGGAGGTGCGCCCGGGGGATTTAGTTCGCGAAGAAACGTCGAGTAGTATCGCTCCGCATGTGCGTGCGGTTGCTATGATGCCCTATACGCATGCGCCGAGAGAAATTGCTGCACGGTGTGTTGAGAAGAAGGTGCATAAAGTAGTTATTGTTGATACCGACGAAAGTGTGCTCGGCATTGTGTTCGCCCGCGAGGTGAATGCGCTTTTTGAGGAACTGCCGTCGGAGTCGCTCTATGAATTTGCGGCGATTGAAGAAAACGAACACGCCTTCGACTCAGTGAAGAAAAAGTTTAACGCGCGCTATCGGTCGCTCGTGGTGAACCTTGGCACGGCGTTCCTTGCAGGCTCTGTGGTGGGTATCTTTGCTGATACGCTCAAAGAGATGACGATTTTGGCAATGTATTTGCCGATTGTTGCTGGTATGGGTGGTAATGCAGGCATTCAGTCTATGGCGATTTTTATGCGTAGTATTACCCTTGGCGAAATCACGCTTGCGCGGGCCTTTCCTGCAGTGCGTCGCGAAATCATGGCGAGTGTACTTCAGGGTACGCTCAATGGAGTTATTACGGGTACGGTGGCGGTGATTTTTGGACAAAGTGCAATGTTCGGCGTTGTCGTCGGGCTCGGCGTGCTCATGAACCTCATCGTTGCAGCAACGTTTGGTTCACTTATCCCGCTTGCTATTCGCGCAACAGGTCGCGACCCGGCAATCTTCTCCGGCATCATACTTACCACCTTCACCGACATTTGTGGTTTCCTCGCTATATTCCTCCTTGCTGCAGCGTTGCTGTAATAAAAATAAATCTCGTAGATGAGATTTATTTTTTAGGGTTACATTTTCATTTTTTGCGTCCTATTTTTCCAAGATGTGTATCGCTAAAACCAGTTTTTAACTTCAGCCCGTAGCCAAGCATACGATCCATTGCAATATGTGCAATCCAAATAATACTGATAGGAAGTAGTGTGGTTTTCGCAATAAAGAATGAGAAGAAGAGAAGTGTTCCTGGCAGTATATATGAGTGTCCGATGTTGTAATACAAGGCTCCGAAATGATTATTTTTTGCATAACCTGCCATGAAGAAATCGGGAACAAACAGGAGCAGCACAAACATCCACCAGCCAGCGCCAGTGTGGTAGTAAAAGAACAGGGAGAGCGCAAAGATGACAGCTGACTCAACTCTCTGGAAGTGGGTGTGATTCATAATGTAACGACTATATTTTACGTGTTTCGCTAGTCAAAAAGATCGATGAGGTACTCGTTGATTTTTCGTTGCTCCATGTCGGTGAATGTTTTTTCTTCGTCGTGGAGGTCGCGGGCGAGATTGCGCCCGACGAAGCGCCAGTGCCAGGGTTCGTAGATATAGTACGTGTTGTTTTTGGGGTAGGAGAGAATGAAGCCGTAGCGGTACGCATTCTTTGCAAGCCAGGTGAAGGCTTCTGTGGTGTCGAATGATGTGGTAAGTGAACCGCTTGCCGCTTTTGTCGAGAAGTCGACGGCGGTGCCGAGTTGATGCTCGGAGTAGCCTTGGTCGGCAGAGAAGGTATTTGCGCCAGAGCCATACTGAACGGTGTAGGCATTCTTGAGTGCGGCTTGCTCGATGCCTGAGCGGAATGCTGACACAATGGTGAGATCGATGCCGTCGTCTGCCGCGGCTTCCATGAGTTTGCGCAGATAGGGATACGCAGGCGCAAGGAACTGCTTCTCCGTGCCGTTCCAGACATAGTCATCCTCGATATCGGTGAGTGAAGAAGGGTAGTAGTGCTCGTTCAAGAAATATGTTTTTGAGTACTTCATGAGAAGCTCCTTGTCGGTCTTTGCGAGTTTTTCGAGGTCGCTTACCGTGTCGGTGACGCGAGCAAGGTCATCAAAGGTTTCGTTAATACGTTCCATTTCTGCGGCGAGAATTTCTTCTGCAGAACGCTTTGCGTTCTCTGCTTCGAGGCGCGCCTGTTCTTCTACGGTTAGTTTTGCGGCGGTATCTTTTTCGAGACGTTCAAGGCGCGCACGCTCTGATTCGGTAGTGGTGAGCGAGGTTACAAGGTTCGCAATATCATTCCGAGCTTCAAGATAGAGCATGCCAAGGGCGATTGAAGTAATCGCAAGTATGGTGACGAGAATAATACCAAGATCAAGGAGGATTTCGGTGAAGGGGATTCGAATTTTTATATGCATGGAAGAAGTGTAGCATGCTGACCTAGAAAAAGCACTCGGGAGGAGTGCTTTTCAACAGGAGAGCGGTTACACTACCTCAAATCCCTCGCTTGCCCATGCAGCGATGCCGCCAACAAGATTCACTGCGTCCACGTCATTTTGCGTAAGAATTCCACAGGCTTGCATGCTGCGTCCCCCGGCAGCGCAGTTTACGTACACAGTGCCCACATTTTTAAGCTCAGCAAGTTCTCCGGCAATCGAACTAAGGGGTATGTTTTTTGATCCTGCAATGTGTCCT
>MFMN01000014.1:28791-30691 GCA_001783515.1 Candidatus Kaiserbacteria bacterium RIFCSPLOWO2_12_FULL_50_10
AGCGTATGGAGCTCTTGTGGTGTTATGTTTTTCATAGGAATGAGTATACCTCTGTTCAAGTAAACAGTGAATATCTAGAGCCGTCTCGGAGATTCGAACTCCGGACCTATGGTTTACGATACCATTGCTCTACCAGCTGAGCTAAGACGGCAATGGTACTACTATACCATAACAAAAACTTGAATTGTAGCTTATTTTTATGGTATAGTGCGCGCACGCCGTTATAGCTCAGTTGGTAGAGCGCATCCATGGTAAGGATGAGGTCAACAGTTCAATTCTGTTTAACGGCTCAAAAAACATTCTACTGCGCTCGGATATACGAAGCTCCACTTCGTTCCGCTTCGCCAGCCCTTCACGTACATAAAAAACAGCAAAGCGAGGAGTTAGGGGGGTGCCTTGCTATTTTTTATGTCCGCTTGGTCTGCCGAGCTCCGTGCACCACTCATACTTGTTGACGAATGAAAAGGATGAGGTCAACAGTTCAATTCTGTTTAACGGCTCCAAAACCCCTTCATATATGGAGGGGTTTATCTTTCAAACGAGTGAGGGGCGTAGCAAAGCCGTAGCGGCAGCAAAGGTTTTGATATGACCGAACGAGAGAAGAAAGAAGCGAAGCGTTATTGTACTCGCGTCGATAGAATAAGAAGTGCTTTTGTGCTGTCGGTATCGCGCGCATGAATATTGCGTTCGTGGCCACACGTCGTGCAGCGGTGGGTGATAATGTGGTCGTGGCCCTTGAGGGTGAGGCGGATTGGTTCCATGGCGCCGCCACATGTTGCGGCGCGGTCGCCCGGGTTTATGTCGACGTGTTTACTCCAAAGGCAAGAAGGGCAGTGGTTGGTGTAGCCATCACCCACAACAAAAGTTCCGCACTGCGAGCAGGTGAAGTCCTCTGGTGTCCGAGTGAAGCGTTTCATTCCTTCTATATATAGTACGGGGACCAATTATGCAAGAAAAAACCATCACTCGCGCTATCGAGTGATGGCTTCCTTTATCCTCTGCGACGTAAATTTCTTTTAAATGAGATGAAGTTGCGTTGCCTGGAGGAAGTTTTTTGACCGAGCCGTACCCAACGTACTTGTGACGCTTCGCTTCTTTCTTCTCTCGTTCGATCATGCTCAAGCCTTCGCTACGCTACAGCTTGGCACGACTCTCACTTGTTCGAAAGATGAGTGTCAAAAAACTTCTGAAGGCAATGCAAATTCGCTCATTTTAAAGGAATTTATTTTACTGCGTCTTTGAGGGCCTTCGCCGCGCGGAACTTTGGTACGCGAACAGCAGGGATTTCAACTGCTTCGCCAGTACGTGGATTGCGTCCAGTGCGTGCATCGCGCATCTTTGTTGCAAAGATACCGAGGCCTGCGATAGATACTTCGTCGCCCTTCTTGAGGGTGGTGATGATGCTGCTAATGACGGTCTCGACAGCACGCTCTGCGTCTGCCTTTGTTGAGCCGAGTACTTCGTGTACTGCTGCAACCAAATCTGCCTTATTCATGAATTGAACTTAATTAGTGATAACACCGCCAAAATACGGCTTGAAATAAGTATACTCACGTTTTCAATCGTGCAAACCCTTGCGTGCAAGCAAAACATGTGTTCTATCGAGAGTGGAACTTTTTGTGGATATCCCGAAGTTGGTTATCAACAACGTGCGTGTAAATCTGTGTGGTGACAATCGAGGAGTGTCCGAGGAGGGCTTGCACCGAGCGAATATCGGCGCCGTTGTGGAGGAGTGACGTTGCAAATGCGTGGCGCATGGTGTGCGGGGTGACTGTTTTGGTGACGCCCGCTTTGATGGCATAGTGTTTCAGAATGCGCTGCATGGTGCGCGGCGTGAGGCGTAAGTCTTCATTGCGCTCTGCACGCTTAGCGGAGGATTTGCCATGTGCGATAAAGAGCG
>MFMN01000015.1 GCA_001783515.1 Candidatus Kaiserbacteria bacterium RIFCSPLOWO2_12_FULL_50_10
TACCAAATCAAGTCGTTCGTCCAAAATACCAAATCAAGTCGTTCGTCCAAAAAATCGGAACGAACCCGCTGGTTCGTGACAAATCCGCCCATTTCGCCGCACCCGTCCCGTCCCAATTCATAGCTTCGCGACGGGCTCTTTTGCCCACTCCCGCGCCTTCGGCGCGGGCTTCTTCCCACCTTTCGGATTCGGAAGTTTCTTTCTGCGGAGACGGAGGGATTCGAACCCTCGGAGGCTTTTACACCTCGGCACGTTAGCAGTGTGCTGGTTTCAACCACTCACCCACGTCTCCAACTTCACGACTATACTATAAAATGTCCTTTGATACAATTTTTTGTTATCACCTAACATAATCATGCTATACTCACCGCCATGCAGTCTCTCGAATCAAATATTTGGAAATACGGCATCATGCTCGTTGCAAATAAGCGGGTATTTGCCGCGGTGCTTGGCGCGTATTATCTCACTATTCCCAATGTTACCGCAGCGAGCGTGGGCACTATTATGCTTTTCAGTAGTCTCGCTGGGTTTCTTTTTGAAATCCCGAGCGGCTACCTCTCCGACAAAATGGGGCATAAACACGCGCTCGTGCTCGCGCGCGTGTTTTTTGTAGCGTCATCACTGCTCTACCTTCTTTCGGAAAATCTCTTGCTCCTTATTCTTGCTTCTGTCGCGTTCGCGCTCGGTGGAGCATTTATGAGCGGCACAGGCAGCGCGTTCATGCACGAAACGCTGAGGGCGCTTGGAAAAGACGACGACTACACACGAATTATGGGAAAACTCAGCTCGCTCGGCTTCGCCATTCCCGTTATCCTTACCGCACTCGTACCGTTCCTTGTCTCTGTGAGCTTCAAACTCCCGTTCCTCGTCATGCTTATCATCGATATCGTCGCGCTTTTTGTCACACTCTCGCTCGTCTCGCCAAAAGTTTCGCAAGAACATATTGACGAAATAGGCGCCACCAACTTCAAGCAGGTAATGCGCGAAGGTATTCGCCTTGGTTTTATGCCGTTCGCATTCTTTACCGGAACACTCTCGGGGCTTCTTATGATTGGTGGCGTCTTCCGCACGCTGTACCAAGTCGACCTTGGACTGCCCGTCGTTTGGTTTGGTGTTCTCCACGGTGTTGGGCGACTAGGCGCATCACTCATGCTTGCCTATAGCGGCAAGTTCCGCACATTCCTTCCCGAAAAACGCTTCTACTCCTTCGAAATAATCCTCTATGCAGCACTCTTTTCCCTCCTTGGCATCATCACCAACATGTGGATTATCGCCACAATCTTCATACTCCTGAACGCATTCCAGTGGGGACTCACCCAAATCGAAAAAGGGTACCTGCTTAAACACATCGGGGGCAGCAAGTTCAAAGCAACCCTCCTCTCCGTTCCCGCCCAACTAGACGCGCTCGTCGTCGCTGCCGGCAGCTTTATCTTCGGCTACGCCGTCACTGTCTTTGACTACCGCATCACCTACCTCCTCCTCGCTATCGCATTCATCTGTATCATGCTTCCGCTCTACGCACGTCTCCGCAAAGAGCTTCACAAAAACTGACTATCGCACGAAATAATCCCTCCGTTTATGGAGGGATTATTTCGTAGCGCTTTACATTCCATACTACTATGGTACAGTTTCGCTGAAAGGTAATTCAGCCTTGTCTCGCTCTTTTTTGAACATTCACTTTTTGGAGAATCACTATGGCACAAGATGGCGCTATGCCAACCCCTGTGAGGATTGTTGTTGGCTCTATGAGTCAAATCAAGATCGAGGCGGTACGCGTCGCCTGTATAGAGCTCGATATTGTCGCCAAGATTTATTTCGTCGATTGCCCTTCTCGAGTTAACGAACAGCCTGAAGGCTACGCGGAAACCTTTGCCGGTGCCGCGCGCCGTTCTCGAGCAGCCCTGGCACATAACTCCGGGGCCGAAATTCATATCGGCATTGAGAGCGGACTGTTTTCGCATTACGGAATTTATGTTGATGTTGCAGTCATTCTTGTGAATGACGCTTCCCGCAGGAATATTGTGACGACTTCTCGCGGAGTTCAGATTCCGGAAAACTTTGTTGACATTGCGCGAGAGCGCGGCTTCGAAACCACAACTGTCGGCTCCGTCGTCGCCGAAACGCTCGGTGGTGACAAAGCTGATCCGCACTCGACGCTGACAAACGGCAAGGAAAACCGCCTCGGGCTTCTGACGGAAGCGATTGTTTCCGCACTCCGTCAAGCCGACCTTGGCGCGTAATCTTTTCTCAATTTCTTAAACCTCAACTACTATTGGAGAAGCTCATGAGTGATCCTGCAAAACCCATCACCCCCGCCGAGGCAGAAGTTGCCAAGCGCGCATCAGTCCCTGACGTCATGATCCAGATCTTCAACGACCTCATTGTCATGAACCTGGATGGCCAGGACGCAATCATCGACATCACACATGTCTTTGAGGCGCTCAAGAAAGCAGGACACAGCGCAGGCGATGCCGCTGCGAACGGGTGGCTGAAGAGCATCAACACCATCTATGCTGAGGTGGGGTGGACTGTCCGATATGAAGACAACGGAGCACAACAGCTCATTATATTCAGGAAGCCTACTGTTAGTAAGTAACCCGCCCGCTCTTTTCCGCTCAAAAGCCCGCACTGCGCGGGCTTTTTCTGTAGAGCAAGAAGAGTTACATCCATGTGGATTTAACTACTTCTCGCACAAAAACAATACACGTAACTTTTGTCATCCTGACGGGATCCAGGAGTCAGAGCAACAACGGTGATTGTTCGCAACGAATTATTTTATTTGAGAGAACGTGCAAGAGCCGTCCATTGTTCAATAGTGAGGTCTTCGCCGCGGACGGTGGGGAGGAGGTTTTGTTGTTTGAAAATTTCTTCGAGCGTTTGACGCGGATATGTCTTTGCAAGCGCACCGAGGAGTTGTTTGCGTTTGCCGCCGAGGCCTTGGTGGAGGAGTTCGAAGAATTTTGTACGGTCGAGGTTTACGAAGCGATTGTTCGTAATGTTATGGACAGCAACAATAGCAGAATCAACTTTGGGTGCAGGGCTGAAATTGCCACGCTTTACGGTTTGTACATATTTCGGTGTACCGAACGCTTTCACGGATAGTGAGAGGAGCGACTCCTTTTCATCGCGAGCAATGCGATGCGCGAGTTCCTTTTGAATAAGGAATACGATTGTTTTTGGCTGCTTCGCATGCTCGAGAAGTGTGCGGAATAAAAAGCCAGAGAGGTAATATGGGATATTTGCGACAACGGCGTAGTTTTCAGGAATACCGTTCATATCTCCCGCCAAAAACTCGCGAATATCTGCGTGCATGAGAGCGAGCTGCCCTGATGCGATTTCTTTTGCAAACACCTCGTAGAGAACTTCCACTGCTCGCTCATCTGCTTCGACAGCAACAACGTGTGCGCCTGTGGCAAGGAGTGCTTTGGTGAGCGCGCCCGTTCCGGGGCCTATTTCAAGTACGGTGTCACCCGCGGTAAGAGCACCTGCCGCAACCATTGCTGCTGGCACCGTAGGATTATTGAGGAAATTCTGCCCGAGCGACTTTTTTGCTGTTAATTTCATTACCGACACCGTACCACAAGGAACACACATGCGCTAGCGCAAACGCCACCTAACGAACAATCATATTGACAATACTCACCTACATGGTACGCTCTTTTTGCTTGTCCTTGATCTTTTACCTCTCAAAGGAGAAATTCCATGAAAAAGTTCCTGCTCGCGGCATTTGTCGCGCTCGTGCTCTCGTTTTCTGCTTCTGCCGAAACGGTGCGGCTCGGCGCCGACGGCTCCATTTCCATCGAAAACCCAGGCGGTGACCGCAAAATCGAAGTAGCCTTCGGTGACGGCGTCCTTGCGCTCGGCGATGCTTGGTGGAAAGCCGCAATTCGTAACCCAGGCGTCGTCGTGCCAGTTACCAGCCATGTGAAAGCCGAGCGCTCTGGGTTCTTCCATATCAAAAAAACAACCATCATTGATACCGGCGTCCTCTATGACGGCGCAGGAAGTGTTACGGTGGTGCGTGATGTCGTTCAGCCTTCGGAAATGGATTCCACGCCGTTTCTCATCATGGCATCCATATCGATATTCTTAGTGTCTGTGATACTCTATCGTAATCGCATCGGGAAACCCTTGCATTGGAGTTGTTATTTCGCCCCTTCCGGGGTCACATTTCTTCTCTTCTTGTCTTCGCTAGAGGTAGCTCTTGTTTTCAATTCCCCAAGCGTTTCCGTCTTTTCATTTTTTAGTCTTGCAGCTCTGGCTTGGCTTTTTCTGAAGCTTAAGAAAGAAACGGAGGCGACTATTCTCAGCATCTATTACCTCTGTATGGTGGTAAGCGTGGGGACATTCCTCCTCAGCTAAGCCACATCTTTCGCCTCGCGCTCCAAGAGCGCGGGGATTTTTTGTGCGCCAATTACCTGTGGTATAGTTCCCTCATGAAAACAATACCAAAACTCTCGACGTCACCCTGGCGTTTTGCGTGGGACATGTCGCTTAGGAGTCGAGGTCTCCTTGGTCTCACGCTCCTGCTTGTCCTTATTGGGGACATTATCAGCGGGCTACTTACCTACGTTTATAAAATCATTATTGACGGTGTAACCAATGCGAATGTTTCAACTGCACTCCCCACAGGAACATTCATTACAATTTGGTCTGTCGTCTATCTTCTTGGATTTTTGATTGCCGTTCTCACGAAGCACTCTGCAGCAGTAACGGGCACGCGGGGAGAAACCATGTCAGTCCTTCGCGCGCAAGCGTCTCTTATGTCGTACCTGTTTGGACACAGTCATCGTTTTTTCTCTGACGCTTTTTCAGGAACCCTCGGCGCGAAAGTTTCCCAGGCGGCAGACGGTGTGGGCGCTATCATTGAGGGTGCGGTATGGGAAATACTCTCACTAGTGCTCTCCGTTACTATTGCTACCTCTCTCATGTTCTCCATTGATTGGCGTGCGGGAATGGTCTTTTTGTTCCTCATTGTCATACTCGCCCTTATAAACATTCCTCTCTCTTCACTCCAGCAAAAAGCGGCTCGTGCACTTGCTGATGAAAACGCAAAAGTGTCTGGGTATTCATTTGATATGCTTGCGAACTTCCGTTCGATTCGTACCTTCGCACAAAGCGAACCGGAGCTCGCACTCTTTGTCCGCCAGAACGATGCCGTCCGCAGAAAAGCAAATCACAGTATGGACATGTCGCAACTCGTCCTTGGGATAAACTCGCTCGCCATTATTTTTGCAACAGGTGTTATTGTGATGCTCCTCGTTACAGGATACAATCTCGGCACCGTAACTGCGGGTTCATTTGTACTTATGTTCGCGGTTGTTTTAAATATTTACCAAGAACTTACTCGTGTAGGCTTTACCATCAATCGTTTCGTGCAAACGTACAGTGAAACCGCCGAGGCGCTCGAGACCCTCATTGTGCCACAGGAAATTCTTGATGCACCACACGCAGAGTCGATTGTTGTGTCAGGAGGAGCAATCGACTTCAAGGATGTCAACTTCTCCTATGAACACACGTCTGTTTTCAAAGACTTTACCCTTAGGGTATCGCCACACGAACATCTCGGACTCGTTGGTAGAAGCGGTGCAGGAAAATCAACACTTGTCTCGCTCCTTCTTCGTGAATTTGATATCGCCTCAGGCGTCATCACTATCGATAATGTCAACATTGCTTCTGTTACTCAGGATTCACTCCGTGCCGCTATCTCGATTGTGCCGCAAGAACCCGTCCTCTTCCATCGAACGCTTCGAGAAAACATCGCCTATGGAAAGCCGAGCGCAACCGACGCAGAAATACACGATGCCGCAAAAAAAGCACATGCCCATGATTTTATCACCGCACTCCCGAACGGCTACGACACTCTTGTTGGTGAGCGTGGCACCAAGCTTTCAGGAGGGCAGCGTCAACGAGTTATTATCGCCCGAGCAATACTAAAAGACGCACCAATTCTCATCCTCGACGAAGCAACGAGCGCGCTCGACAGCGAGAGCGAAGCTGCAATTCAAGACGCGCTAAAAACTCTTATGCAAGGAAAAACAGTCATCGCCATTGCACACAGACTCTCAACCCTTAAGTCCATGTCTCGTATCGTTGTCATCGACGGCGGCACCATTCTTGAGGAAGGCACCCACACTGAACTTGTGCAAAAAGACTCAGGCACCTACGCCGCACTCTGGAGCCACCAAGCTGGAGGATTTATTCAGGAATAACGTGCTCTACATTCCTATAGATCAAAAAATCTCAAGACGGTACTGTCTTGAGATTTTCTTTTGCCTTTACACGAGTGAATACTACAGCCACACAGTGGTTTCGGCGCCCCAGTCGTCGTCGAGGAGTCCTCGTTTTTTGTTTGGATCGGGAGTAAAACCTATGCCGCGGTGTTGTTGTACTACAGGCCGTTCTTCTTCAACGAGTTCCTGGGGGATGTCGCCAATGAACGGCGACGGTTCGTTGTAGCGTGTTGAACCAAAGACCATACGAGTCTGCGCCATCGAGAGATACACACGCTTCCCCGCACGAGTGAGTGCAACATAGAAGAGTCGTCGTTCTTCTTCGTTGTCTCGCTTGGTGCCGGGGTCGAAGCCTTCGTGCGGGAAGAGCCCTTTTTCGAGTCCGGTGATGAATACATGTGGAAATTCAAGCCCCTTCGAGGAGTGAATCGTCATAAGACGCACCGCATCCACCACGTCTTCTTTATTGCCTATTTCGTCTTGATCACTTTGCAGTGCCGATTCCTCAAGGAGCTGTTCAACGGCTTCGTTTGGCTGCAAGTGCGAATACTTTGTTGCAAGCGCTACGAGTTCGTAGACGTTTTGGAGTCGTTCTTCACCTTCGTCGCCACCAGCACGAAGCGCTGCTTCAAGTCCAGTATCTTCAATAATTGCGCGAAGTGTTACATCCACGGGCTGTTCATATACCTTCTCTCGAAGTTTACTTATGACCATATCAAAGTTCATAAGCGCACCTTTTGCTTGTGGTGTAATCGCCTGACGGTCGCCCGCAAGAATCTTATCCATTGATACTTTACCAATACCACGCTTCGGCACATTGATAATACGCGCGAAGTCGCCTTTATTTTCAGAGAGAATGTAGCGGAGGTAAGAAAGCACATCTTTAACTTCTGCACGCTCGAAGAACTTCGTGCCAAGAAGTTGATATGGCACACCTTTTGTAATCATTGCTTCTTCAAGGACGCGCGACTGGAAGTTCATGCGATAAATAATCGCGATTTCGCTCGGCTTCGTGCCTGCATCAATGAGTCCTTTGATTTTCTTTGCTACTTCTCGCGCCTCGTTTTTTTCGTTCTCTGCGTAGATACAGATAATCGGCTCACCTTCTTCGTTATTCGTATACACTGTCTTGTCGGGACGTTGCTTATTCTTCGCAATAATCGCATTCGATGCATCGATAATCACTTTCGTCGAGCGATAATTCTCCTCAAGCTTAATCTGCTTTACATCTGGAAAATGCTCCTCAAACTGCAAAAGATTCTTAATCTGCGCCCCGCGCCAGCTGTAAATTGACTGATCCACATCACCTACCACACAGACGTTGCCATGCTCGGCGAGAAGACGAAGGGTTTCCATTTGAATTTTGTTGGTGTCTTGGAATTCGTCGACGTGAATATATTGCCAGCGTTCTTGGTATCCTTTGCGGATATCTTCGTGGTCACGCAGGAGGTTGTAGGTCTTAATGAGAAGGTCGTCAAAATCGAGCGCGCCAGCTTCGCGCATGATGACCTCGTAACGTTTCCACACCTCTCCTGCCGCGCGCGCGCCGTACGACTTTGCATTCAAAAGGTATTGCTCGGGCGTTTCCCCTTCTCCTTTTGCTTTTGAAATTGCTGAAAGGATATTTTTTGGCTCAAATTCTTTAACAGAATAATTCGCTGCCTCCATTGCGGATTTAATCGCGCGCATGGTGTCAGAGCGGTCATAAATCGCAAAGTGTTTTGGTAAGCCGAGCCGTTCATGATGCTCACGCAAAATCCGTACGCCGAGCGAGTGAAAGGTCGTTGCGGTCGGCATTGCGACTGAGACTTCGCCAAAATCATCGGGCTGCGCGGCAGAGCTGAGAAGCTGATGCAGTCGCTCACGCATTTCCGCGGCCGCCTTGTTGGTAAAGGTAACCGCCAAAATACGGTTCGCCGGAACGCCACTGCGAATAATTTCAAGAATGCGGTGGGTAATAACTCGCGTTTTCCCCGACCCTGCACCCGCAAGCACTAGCACCGCGCCATTAATCGTACATACTGCCTCTTGTTGTGCCGCATTGAGCCCTTTGAGATGATCCATAGCCGCATCACTATACCACACGACCGCCATCAAAAAGCGTTGACAGTTCCTGCAACCTGCGTACAATTTTAGGCATAAGTCGCGCTTTGCGATTTTTCATGCACTACTGCTTCTCCGTAACGATACTCCGGCGGCGCGTCCACCCTTTTGTATTCAATCTCTTGATACCCAAACTGATGGTTCCTTACCCAAAAGACCATCACGACATATTATGCGGATAGCAATCGGCACCTTAGGCATAAGCAGCCTCTCGTTTGTCGTTCCGCCCCTTATGAGTTCACTTGCCGCAAGCGAAAGTGATTCTCCCTATGTCATAGTACAGCCAATTCAGGATACTACCGCACAGAACATCCCCCTTCTTGGCACCACAACCGCAACACCTCTTGCAGTACCCGGGGGCGCCGACGGCTTTCTTTTTGCTGAAAACGACCGTTCATTTGAGAAATCAGGCACCGTAAGTGGTGAGATTAGCGTCTATGTTGTCCATGAGGGCGATACCCTCTCGCAAATTGCACAGATGTTTGATGTTTCGCAAAACACCATTCTTTGGGCAAACGATATCGCACGCGCCAACCTCATCAAGCCCGGCATGGTGC
The DNA here is from genome assembly GCA_001783515.1 of Candidatus Kaiserbacteria bacterium RIFCSPLOWO2_12_FULL_50_10. Classification (GTDB taxonomy): domain Bacteria; phylum Patescibacteriota; class Minisyncoccia; order Phycocordibacterales; family UBA918; genus HO2-49-34. The sequence goes on from MFMN01000015.1 coordinate 8,894, forward strand.
TGAACATTCTCCCTATCTCTGGCGTCCGTCACACCGTGAAGAAGGGCGACACCATTGCATCCCTCGTCAAGAAGTACAAAGGTGATGCAGACGAAATCGTTGCCTACAACCAACTCGAAGGTGACCTCAAAGTCGGCTCGGTCGTCGTGATCCCAAACGGTATCGTTGCTGAGGTTGCTGTCGCAAAAAGCACGAGCGGCGTGACGAGCGGCGGCAGTAGCAGTGCCGGACTCATCCATCCGCTTCCGAACGGTCGCAAAACACAAGGCATCCACGGCTACAATGGCATCGACATCGGCGCGCCTCTCGGCACTACCGTTCGTGCTGCGGCAGCAGGCACCGTTATCATTTCCGCATCGTCCGGCTACAACGGCGGCTACGGCCAATACGTCGTAGTCAAGCACGCAAACGGCACCCAAACACTCTACGCCCACCTCTCAAGCAACGCCGTTCGTGTCGGCGACAAGGTCTCGCAAGGCCAAAAGCTCGGCGGCGTCGGCAACACCGGCCGCTCTACCGGCCCACACCTCCACTTCGAAGTCCGCGGCGCCAAGAATCCGTTTTAAAGCACCGTGCGCAAGCATGGTGTTTTCGTGTTACTATACGGATATGGAACGCAAGTATATGTACCCCTCACTCATACTATTTGGCTCGTTGCTCCTTGTTATTCTTGCAACAACAGGAAGTTCGACATGCGTGCACCGGAATACGTTTACAAAAATCGGTGAAACGGTCATTTCTTATAAAGTAGTCGACAATGCTACGCTTGCTCTTTATAGCGAGGTGAAAAACGAAGAGTGGCACATCCCGCTTAAAGACGCCTGCGCAGCAACACTACTTTCAGACACACTCATACAAACACCATCTGAACTGCATACCATACACGACAATCGTGATTCTTTTATACTGAAGAAAATTGCAGATATCTCCGATACTCCTGCGCGCAATGTCGACTCGAATACGATAGTTATTGGTAAACAAGTATTTATGAATGGAACAGAGGTGCTTGCTCGCGACGCACAAACCCTCACTCGCATTTCGCCAGAAGAACAGTCTCTCTATAATGAAGTGTATTATAAAGACAGTGTGCAAGTGTATGTTCGCGAAGTTATTCCAAACCCCTTGCATACCGTACTGCATCCTTTCTCCGAAGTAGACCCCGCTACGTTTGAGGTAATCCCCGATTCCGACTATGTAAAAGACAAAAATGCCGTCTATTATAAAAGAAGCTACATGTATGGTACAGACCCAGAAACCTTCGCAGTACTTCGCGAGCCCGACATCGGAAAACCATCTCTTCGTATGCGCTACAAGTATCCCTACGCAAAAGATAAGAATGGTGCATACTTTGAAGGTAACACCATAAATAGCGCAGACATCGAAACCTTCACTCCGCTCTATGAGAAGGGTGAAACCGTTGGCAAAACATTTGACTACGCACGCGATAAAAACAGCGTCTTCTATCACGAAACAACCATCAAAGGTGCAGACCCCGATACCTTCCAAATACTCTGGCACTATATCTACGAAGGCTGCAATGCAGACCAGTATGCAAAAGACAAAAATGCCGTCTATTATAAACATCTTCCTCTCATCGGCGCCGACCCTGCAACCTTCGAGGCAACCGACAATATCCTCGGCAAGGATAAACACGGCTACTGGGAACATGAACTTCTAAAACCAGAAATCACCGAACCTCGCGTCTGCGAGTTCGCCTAACAAAAACTCATACCATTCCTGGTATGAGTTTTTGTTAGTTATTGCACACGGTACTGCAATGCTTCGAGGATGTGCGATTCTTTAATGTCGTCGCTTCCTTCGAGGTCGGCGATGGTGCGGGAGGTTTTGACGAGGCGGTGGTAGCTGCGGGGTGAGAGTTTGAGGCGTTCGGCGGATTTGATAAGAAGCGTACGAACGGAGTCTGACAGTTCAATAACTTCATCGATAACACGCGCAGTCATTTCGGCATTGGCCGTGAGTCCGTGTTTTTTGAGGCGCTCTCTTTGGCGGGCACGTGCAGCTTTAATGAGGTCGCGCGCACGCTCTGTCTCTCCGCGCTGTGTGTTTATTTTTGCCAAATCTTCATGTGAGATATGCGGCACGGAAAGCCACAAGTCGATACGGTCGAGAATTGGCCCCGAGACTTTGTTTTTGTAAGTCTCGAGCATTTGCTCGGCATAATTATCGCCATCACTACCGCCGCGTGACGGATTCATAGCTGCAATCATCATAATATTTGCAGGAAACTGCACCGATGACTGCGCGCGAGCAATCGTCACAATCCTGTCTTCAAGCGGCTGGCGAAGACTGTCGATTGTTCTGCGGTCAAATTCAGGAAATTCATCCATAAAGAGCACTCCTCGATGCGCAAGCGTTACCTCGCCTGGGCGCGGAATTGAGCCACCGCCAACAAGCGCCACATGTGATGCTGAGTGGTGTGGTGAGCGGAATGGTGGTGTTGCGGTGATGCCACCCGAGAGCGTTCCTGCGTATGAATGGATGGCCATAACCTCAAGCGCTTCGTCGAGCGAAAGTGCGGGAAGTATGCCGGGAAGCGCCCGCGCAAGCATCGTCTTCCCTGTTCCTGGCGGCCCTACAAGAATAGCGTTGTGCTTTCCCGCTGCGGCAATAATAAGCCCACGTTTTGCGGTCTCTTGCCCGCGTACATCTTCAAGCATAGTGACCGTCGAGGCGTAAGTATCGTCGATGGTTGTTCGTGGCATGACAGGAAGCATCACGGTACCTTTTATATGCTGCGCAACCTCTACAAGTGACTGCGCCGCATACACCGTAAGCCCCTCAACAAGTGCAGCTTCAGCAGCATTTCCTTGCGGAACAATTATTTTTGTATACCCGGCTTTCTTTGCCGCGACCGCTGCAGGAAGCACGCCGCGCACCTCCCGAAGCGTTCCGTCGAGCGAGAGCTCCCCTAGAAACACCGTATCTGAAACCTCTACCGTAAGTCCCTCGCGCGCAATAAAATACGCAACCGCGATAGCTAAGTCGAAGAGCGACCCATCCTTTTTGAGCGCAGCCGGAGCAAGCGATATAATGGCGCGTATCGTCCCTTCTTTTGGCGTCAGCAATTTCGAATTGCGCAGCGCAGTGAGCACACGGTCACTCGCCTCGTCAATCGCTTTTCCTGCAAGCCCTACAATTGAGAATATCCCCGGACCATTCTTCACCGTCATAAAATCAGCTTCGACGGTAACAATAGTTCCGTCAAGCGCATTCGGTTGCACTGTGTGTGTTCTCGCAATCATAGAAATGAATATAGCATGAGAACAACAAAACGCCTTGTGGCGTTTTGTTGTTCATTATTTACGACAAAGTATCCTCTTCGTCTTTGTGTGCAATACATGTCCTTGCAGCAAGATTTGCCTCAAGACGAGCTGTTTCGATTGGGTGTCCACTTATTTCGCAGATGCCGTAGGTGCCCTTCTCAATACGTTCGAGCGCACGACGTACGTCGTTATACCGACGCTCAAGCTCAGCTACTTCTCCTGTTCGCTCTGCCCACGCTTCTGTCTTGTCCGCAACATCAATCTCGTCAGCTTCGTCAGCGGCGATATCGTCTGTCTTTGGCACCCAGTTGTGCGCGTCCTTCGGGTCGCGAGCTGCAACTTCCTCCAAGAGTCGGGTCACTTCCGTAAGCTCCCCTTCTAGGGCAATTTTATATGATTCTGTTTCCATACCTCTAGTATACTCCATATTTATAAAACAAAAACTCCTTGCGGAGTTTTTGTTTGAATTATTTCTTGAGTCCGAGCTCTTTCACGAGCTTTGCGTATGACTTTGCATCCTTACGTTCAAGATACTTAAGATGCTTGCGACGATCAGAAACCATCTTGAGGAGTCCACGACGTGAGTGGAAGTCCTTTGCGTTTGTCTTGAGGTGCTTTGTGAGCACTTCGATCTGCTTCGTGAGAAGTGCAATCTGTACCTCAGTTGAGCCGGTGTCACTGTCGTGACGACGGATGTCCTTGATAACACTTGCCTTTTTGCGAGGGGTAAGCATGAGTTTATTCGTTAGTTACGTAATGTAATAGTTTACTTCTGCGTGAGAAGTTTTGGTTAGGGCTAGATACTGCCTCTTACCTGCGAAGGTAGACACAATATAACACATTTTTATAAAAAAGCAACAGAATGGTGTGCCTGCAGGCGTTATTCTGTTGCTTTTTCTGGAGTTGTTGTTGCCTCTGCCTTTGGCTGAGGGGCGGTTTCAACTACTGCTTCTGGTGCGGGAGTCTCAGGTATCACCTCTTCCTTAGGCACCGATTGACGGAGTGCAGTGTTCGAAAGATACGTGATGAGTGTTTTGATACGGGTGAGAATATCGTCAGATGCCCGAGGAGGTGTGCTGGTTGCTATTTCTGGTGCAACAAATGTTTGCACCACCACCATTTCGCTACTTGAGGCAGAAGTGGTCGACGCGGCCTCCGTGCTTGTTGCGAGAGCTACGGGAGTTTCTCCCCGGAGCAATGCCTCAATACGGCTAAAACGACGTGCAACCTCAGTTACTTCCTCTTCCGAAAGCTTTCTTTCAAGCGAAGCACGGAGCTCATACGCACGCGAGAGCTCGCGTTCGACATGCCCCATCACCTGCTCTTGCGAAGACGTTGCCGCGACGGTTGCGAGTTCTACCGCTACGTCTTTTGCCTCAGTTACCGCCTTCTTGAGTGACTCTGCTGGTTGGTCACTTACAATAGCGGTTACAATATCTTGTGTTTTGGTAAGCTCGGCAGCGAGGTCAGCCTTTGCATAAATTGCTTCTTCGGTGTTCGTGGTCGCTATTTCTTCGATATTCTTTTGGATTTCTCCTGAATGTCGCTTAATGTTCTTTGAAAGATCTTCCTCTGCCTGTACGCTGAGCGTTCCTGTGTCAACAAGAAGCTGTGTTTCTAGTACTCGCTTTTCGAGCAGCTTCATTTCAAATGCAATTTTCTCCTCTGGTGTTGAGAGCGTAATCCCCTGCAATGGCTCGTTTACTCGTGTCTTTACCGCATAAAGCAAGTCACCTGGATTTGCACTTTCTGCAAGGAATGGCGTTGCGATAATTGCAATGAACACAGCCATGCTTGCTGATGCAATCATACGGGCAGCATTTGCGCGCTGCATGATACGCTCAAGGAAGGGCACCCGCTGCGGCACAAGCACACGATACGGATGGTATTCCATGTATGCCAAAAGCCGCGCACGAAGTTCTTCGCGCTCGGTTGTGTTTAGCTTCGTATCCTGTACGTATGTCGACCAAGGTGATTTCATTGTTTTGTTTCGAGAATTTTTTTGAGGGCTTTGAGTCCTCGGTGAATTCTGAGTGAAACAACATTTTCTGTTGTTTCAATAAGTTCGGCAATCTCTTTCGGCGAAAGTCCGTCTATATACCGAAGCACGACTGCTTCGCGATATTGTGGAGGAATGTCCTGAAGATATTCAAGTGCATGACGCGCATCGATGCTGGTTATGAGTGTTTCATGACTATGATCATGGAGCTCGGTCATATATCGCTCGTCGGATTCATCACCATCAATCATTGCATCGAGCGAAACCGACTTTTGTTTGCGGTATTCGTCGATGATTCTGTTGTTGAGAATCTTATAGAGGAACGACTTGTACGAGCCGATAGCAACACCCTTGCAGACGTATGACCACGCTTGTATGTAGGTATCATGCACAAGCTCAATAGCTCGTTCACGATCAGACAAGCGAAAGAATGCATGGCGAAAGAGTGCATCGTTATATTCGTCAAATGCAGCTATGAACGCGTCTTCTTGATGACTGCCAGACGGTATGTCTAAATCGAGGAGAGACATGGCGAGTGGGAGTCATTATATAGGTAGACGTTTAATTGTCCATATCTTTCACCTTGACTTCCAAAACGGGCGAATTCGCGCTGTCTGAGCTGACTTTTTAGCTTCCGCCGTACGTTAGGTACGTCTACAGCAAAAAAGTCACCTCTGCCAGACACGACTTCATCCCGTTTTGAAAATCAAGATTGCTCTTCTCAGATTTTGGGGGCTCATTTTGAAGAAATGGGTGTGGATAAGCCTGTGGATACTGTGGGTAATGGACATCCGCGGTCGTCAAGTCCTACAGAAACCGTTATTTTTCAACGTAAATATAGGACATGGCAAAATTAGCGTTTCACACTGAAACACTTCCCTTTTGTTCGGCTTGCACGTACTATGTTCCATATGAAACACCGAATCGGTGAACTTGGCGAGTCTATTGCGGCGAAGCACCTTACTTCGCTAGGGTTTGAAGTGCTCGAGCGCAACTACTTTCAGCCGTGCGGCGAGATTGATATTGTGTGCCGCAAAGGACGAACCCTCCATATTGTCGAAGTAAAGGCTACAGTATTTAGTAGTAGCGAGGAACTTCATCGAGCTGTTTCATATGAAACATACCACATCAACGAACGTATCGACTACGAAAAGATGCGAAGTTTACGAAATGTCATCGGTATTTACCGGTCAGAACGAAAGTTTCATGGGAAACATGTCATAGATGCCCTCTTTGTCTATCTTGTTCCCCATGAAACCTACGCGGCTGTTGAAATGCTTGAGGATTTAGAAGGTGAACTTACAAAGGGCGACGACTGGGATTTTGAGTAATGTCCTTTATGTCTTATATAAAAGGACATTGATGTCCTTTATACGAACACTAGTGAAACTAGCAGGGAATCGACCCGGAATCACGGCTACTTTTATTCGTGCGCCGCACTCAAAAGTAGACTCGTGTTCCTGGTCGGACACTCGCTCTGTTGCGCTTCTTCGCTACCGCTTCGAATGCTCACAGTAAGCTCCGTGTCTTCGATTCCCTGGCGTAGGCGAAGCAGTTCGCCTACTCTCCCCGACCAATATAAAGAAAGAGCAGTCAGAAGACTGCTCTTTCTTTATATTGGTCGGGGAGCAGGGAATCGAACCCTGGCCACTCGGTCCCAAACCGAGTACACTACCATTATGCTACACCCCGATGGTGAAGTCTTATCTTACACGTGTGCGCCCACCAGGACTCGAACCCAGAACGCTTGATCCGAAGTCAAGAATGATATCCATTTCACTATGAGCGCGTGCCTCGTATCATACGCAAAAACATAAAAAACGCAACTGTGTTGCGTTCCCTTATGTTACTTCATAGACAACTTCTCCGCGAACGCTTTCATTTCGCCATCTGCGTACACCTCATGTGTTGGCTTTTGGAATGGTTGTGCGTTTTCGTATCGAGGAATAACGTGCACATGAAAATAAAAGACTTCTTGCCCTGCGGCAGGCTCATTGTTACCGTGCACATTCACGCCGTCGGCACCGAGCGCTTGCTTCATATGTTGTGCCACTTTTTGTGCCGTTTGATACACGCGCCCTACTGTTTCACTTGGACAGTCGAGAATATTTCGGCAGCGTGCCTTTGGCACAACAAGCGTATGCCCTTTGTGTACGGGGGTCATATCAAGGAACGCAACGGTTGCGTCGTCTTCATAGATAATGTGAGCGGGGATCTCGCCGCGCACAATCTTATCAAATACTGTTTCTTCCATGCGTGAAGTATAGCACTGTGTTATGATATGTTCCATATGAAACACTATCGGGTTACTGAGCGCACTCAAGACAACCTTGTTGAACAACTCTTGCAGAATCGGGGTGTTTCATATGAAACAAAAGGTGTGTTTCTCAACCCTGATTTTGAACGAGACTTGCACGATCCGTTTCTCATGACTGACATGCTTGTTGCTGTTGAACGTGTCCTTGTAGCACGTGAAACTAATGAAAAGGTTGTTATTTATAGCGACTACGACTGTGACGGCATTCCTGCCGGCACACTCATGCATGACCTTTTCAAAAAGGTCGGCATCACGAACTTCACGAATTATATTCCACATCGCCACAACGATGGCTTTGGACTCAATATGAACGCCGTGAACACCTTTATCGAGGACGCTGTAACCCTGCTTATTGTGCTCGACTGCGGCACAGTATCCTTCGATGAAATTGCTCACGCAAAAGCGAACGGTATCGATGTTATCGTTATCGACCACCATGAAACTGCGCAGGGAAGAATACCGGACGTTGTTGCACTGCTCAATCCGCGGCGCGACACAGCGTATCCATGGCGAAGCTTATGTGCATGCGGTGTTGCATTCAAATTCGCACAGGCGTTTCTCATGAAACTTCGCGAGAGAGAACCTGCTATTGATATTCCACTTGGCTGGGAGCGCTGGCTCCTTGATCTTGTGGCGCTCTCCACGATTTCTGACATGGTACCGCTTGTGGATGAAAACCGCGTGCTTGTCACCTACGGACTCAAAGTGCTTCGTAAAACGCGAAGACATGGGCTTTTACGTCTTCTTCGCGACAATAAAGTGAATCCTGCGCATATTACCGAGGACGACATTGGTTTCACTATCGGGCCACGCATTAATGCTGCTTCGCGCATGGGCATTCCACGTATTGCTTTCACTATGCTTTCTGGTGACGACACAACAGGCCCCGAAGCAGCACAGGAGCTTGAAGATTTGAATAAGTCGCGAAAAGCAAAAGTTGCCGCCATGACTCGCGAGGTGCATCAAAAGTTTAAACACATGGATGAGATTCCTCCCGTGATTGTTATTGGAAATCCTGACTGGATGCCGTCGCTTGCCGGACTTTTAGCAAACTCACTCTCTGAAGAATATAAACGCCCTGCGTTTGTCTGGGGGCGCGACGGGAAAGGGCATATAAAAGGCTCGTGTCGCAGCGCCTCTACCAGCGTCGTCGCACTTATGGAACATGCACAAGAGGCAATCCTGCAGGGCGGCGGGCATCATCAAGCGGGCGGTTTCGAGGTTGCTGATGATAAAATCCATACGCTTGGCGCAGCATTATGTGCAGCGCATGATGCACTTTCAGAAGATAGCGAGGCTGTTTCATATGAAACAGTGGTAGACGCAACGCTTTCGCTTCATGAACTCACGAATGAAACCTATGCATCTATTGCGAGTCTGGCACCGTTTGGCATGAAGAATACCAAGCCGCTTTTTCAGATTCCAAATGTGACACCACACACCGTTGAGCTCTTTGGTAAAACAAAGGAGCACACCAAAATTACCCTCGAGGGCATGCAACACCATATTCCCGCCATCGCGTTTTTCCGCACACCTGATTCGTTTCACATGGAACCTGAAGCGGGGAAGACCTGTACGCTTATTGCACACTTTGAAGAATCCTATTTTATGAACAAACGAGAGTTACGACTTAGAATTGTTGATGTTCTATAGAATAACTGTATTGCTTTGACTCTGGATCCCTCCTGGATGACAAAAGTTACGTATATTGTTTTAGATAGACAATTAGTTAAAACGCAGATTTAACTAATTAGTAATCAAAAGCATTACGTTTTACTTTTGTCAGGAAGGATGGGATCCAGGAGTTGAAACGCTACTCACAGTAAAGGACACCTGAGTGTCCTTTACTGTGTCCTTTATGAGTTTTGTGTACTCCAAGCATAGAGCGCTACCGTTGCGGCAGACGCAGCATTGAGTGATTCTGCGGGGCCAGCCATAGGGATAGCAAGCATAGTATCGCAATGCTCGCGAGTTTTTTCGCGAAGTCCTTCTGCTTCATTACCAACAACAATTGCGGTTGGTTTCGTGAAGTGTTCTTTATTAAGTGGTTCTCCCTCCATATCGAGCCCATACACCCAGAAGCCTTTGCCTTGGAGGTCTTTGAGCGCACTGTTGAGGTTTGCAACGACAACAATCGGGACGGCAAAGATAGTACCGACAGAAACCTTAACGGTTGCGGCGGTAATGCCTGCTCCACGGTGTTCTTGCACTAAAATCGCTGACGCGCCAAACGCAACCGCGCTGCGAATAATCGCACCGATGTTTTGTGGGTCATTCAGCTCCGCGAGCGCTACCACGCAGGTTGCTGCGTCTTTTTCTGCAAGCTCATGCTTCCATGTTTTAAAATCATGCAAGAGTTTTTCGATACTAATTTCCGCAACAATCCCTTGATGCACTGCATCTTTGGGAAGTTTCATAATCATATCCTTGCCTAGCGCTTTCACCGAAAGTCCTTGCAAGACTGGCTCGCTGTAGTATCGCTCGTCAGCATACACCGCAAGCACACAGTCCGGACGCTTTGCGACCGCTTCAAGCACGGCGTGCTTTCCATAGATTTTTTCCATATCTGGCATAGAACCATAGTTTATGTTATGTTGCAAGGGATATGGCGAAAAAAGTACGACACGGCGCGACATTCTGGGACCACGAATATACTCATGCGGAGCATTTGAAACTTTCCGATGAAGTAAGCGAGGACCTGGAGAAATTTGTGCGTTTTCTTGCGCGCCATAAAGATGCGCAAGTTCGTCTCCATCCGCACGTGCTCGATCTTGGCTGTGGCAACGGACGCAACCTTATTTATCTTGCAAAAAACGTCCAGGCACGAGGCTACGGCTACGACACCTCTGCCGCAGCTATCAAACAAGCAAAGATTGCTTCAGAAGGACTTCCGCTTACCTATGAGGTACGTTCTATTGCAGGAGTAATCGGGCTTCCTGACAATTCACAGGACATCGTGCTTGATATGATGGCGTCACACTTCCTCGATAACGACGACCGTGAATTTCTTCGCAACGAAATTATGCGAGTCCTTCGCCCGGGCGGCTGGCTCTTTATGAAGACCTTCCTTCGTGATGAAGACATTCACACGTCACGACTCCTGAAAGAATCCGGCACTGATGAAGAGGGAACGTATATCCACCCCATCATTGGCGTCCCCGAACATGTGTATTTTGAACAAGAGCTCGCTCAGTTTATGCGCGATGGCGGACTCCTTGTGGAATACACCAGCAAATCACACCGTCACCGTACAGCAGGAGGCAAAGCAGGGAAGCGCCGCACCATCTCCCTCTACGCTCGCAAAGATCCGTACGCAAAGTGACGACAGACAAAAAGAATCCCCCGTCTCTCTTGCGAGACTGGGGGATTTTATGAGGCGGGCGAATGTTATCGCCCGACCATGTGAGGTGGCACCATGCGGCACATTTGTCCGCGGCCATGCGGCCGGCACTCCTTGACCAGCCGCTGTTGTTGCGGACGCCTGATTCCGCCGCCGTAGCAGCTCGGACCCCGCCCGTTGTGGTAGTTCGCGCAGAAGCTTGGCTGCTCGTACGAGCCGCCCCCTTGTTGCACGATGACGTTGTTGTTCACAACGTTACCACCGTTGGGTACTTGCACCATCGGTCGCGGGCGGTATTGCCCTTGACCCTGCTGGGGACTGACAGCAATCTCACCATAGAAGCGGCCGTTCGGCGCAATACCGAAGTGTCCGCCCGCACAGCCAGCGAGGAGTGTCGCAACCAGAAAGGTTGCAATAAGTTTAAAGGACATAGAACCTCCAGAAGAAAGTGAGCAGAAAAGGAAGCGAAACGAATCTAAAATATTGTATAACATAAAACAGAAAAGTCAAGTATTTGGTAACACTTTGTCTCTTCTTGGTACACAAAAAGAACGCTGTCGCGTTCTTTTTGGCTACTGTGGGCGATGAGGGGATTGAACCCCCGACCTTCTCGGTGTAAACGAGCTGCTCTACCGCTGAGCTAATCGCCCCTGTTTTAGGAAATCTCCAAGTGAATAAACGCTATGGCGATCGCCTTTGTTTTTGGGAAATCTCCATAAGCGTAGACGCTATGGCGATCGCCCTTTCTGTGAGGTGCATAATACCTATTTTTTAAGAAAACGCAAATTTTTTTGTGTGGCAGATGGGAAATTAAATGCTCGCAATGGAGTCTGTTGTCGGACTCCTGGATCCCTCCTGGATGACAAAAGTTGCGTGTATTGTTTTAGAGAGACACATGGTTAAAGCGAACGCGGATTTAACCATTGAGTAGTCAAGACAATATTACGTAACTTTTGTCATCCAGGAGGGATCCAAGCCAATACGAATGGTTACTCTCCGCGAATACTCTTTGCGTATTCTTCGCACGTCTTCTCTTCCTTTGCACGCCAGGCGTTATATGCTGTCTCGTCTTTCGCCTGCAAAAGGAGCTGCGTTACGATTTTCGCTTGCACGCACGCTCGCACGAAGTCGCCATTTTTGTACGCCATCTCATATTGATCGATTGCATCTTGCACAACACCTGCATACAGAGGTGTCTTTGTGCCATCAATACGTGCGGTTTCACTCGGCCGGTAGACGGCAATTGAAATAAATATAAGAAACGCAACACCAAGCAGAGCGAGCGCTATTTTGTTGTGGAGAAGCTTCATGAATAACATACTGTCAGTATACGCGGAAGGCAGGCCGTATTTTATTGACAAATGAGTATATTATGCTATAATTTTGCTCTAGGTTCTTTGATATTCGGCATTACGCCATACGGTTTCGCAGCGTTCTGCGATATATGGAGGAGTTCCTCATGTATAAAATCGTTATCGACGGCACGCCCGTTCTGTTCTCGGACTTTCTTTCGGAGGATGACTGCGCAAGCGTCATCGCCGAAGCGACGGGCGCAGCCCGGGTTGTCTTCATCGGCACGCCCTGTACGCCACTCCTCGTAAAAACCATCGAGGAACTCGTTTTCCGTGATAACTATGTTGTCGTCCGCGACAACAACGACATCTTGAGCCCGCGCGACAAGCGCGAGCGTGAGATCAAAACCTGTTCGGAATACGTACGCAAACTCACGAGCAGTGGCACAATCGTGCGAAGCCGCGAGACATGCCTCGGGTGCGCCTCGCTCGTGCGGGAGGGTGAGTTCAAAATTGAACAAACCGTCGTCGTCACTCAACTCGAAGTTCGCACGCTCCTCGCGACCATGAAGGCGCTCGGGGTTGTCTATGACGGCCTCGACGAAGACGATGCTATTCTCGAAGCGACGCGCCGCGAGCGGGCAGGGAAGAGTTTCACGGAACTACTGGTGCAGCATTTGCTCGTAGAGCTCCCCCTTTTCGACTGGCAAAATCCTGAGCGGTACGAAAGCACGAAGGCTGCGCTCTTCGCTCAGTTCGTCGCAACCGTTCATGATCTCACCTATTTGTCGTGACCTGTGTCACTTCGGAGAAACTTGCATCGCTTGTTTCTCCACTTTATTCGGCTTGCAACATTCTGTTGTGTGTCGATAGGGTTCTTTTTCATCAACCTTTTAGGGAGATTCCTGTGGCAAAAGATTCTGTTCCCGTGAAAAATCCTGGCACCATCAAAGTGCTGGGGGATGACATTCCCATCGAGTACCTCCCGGGGCGCTTGCCCTGTGTACGTATTGACTTCTTGGGCGACAACGCTTATGCGTGGCAAAACCTTCCCGACGAAGGCGTCCGCTTGGCAGACGGCACCGAGGTTATGTTTTGCGCTCTCGTCGAGGGTTATCGCTATTATGTTGAGGCTAAGTCCTCGAAGTTCAAGAAGACGGCACGCGAATTCGTGAACCACCAGGCGTGGCATGAGTTCTCGAAGCCCGATCTGCCGTCGCCGGAAGTCAGCATCCCCGAGATCGTTGCGTTCACCTACGGGAGCGACGCCATGACCGGCGAGCCGCTCGTCGGCTACGGAACCTTTGTCTATGACTCGTGGTACAGCACCTTCTGGCGCCCGCACTTCACGTGTGACAAGGCCGAGGCGGAGCACTTGCGCGAAAAGGCAATCGAGCGTTTCTCCTCGGAGCGAAATGTGGCAGACCGCAAAGCGCTCAAAAAGCGCCTCGGCGAGCTGCACGCGCAGCACTACGACAACAGCTTGTTACCTCTCGAGATGCGCGAGCGGCTTCGCGTGATGTACTACGCGTTTCCGAGCGGCGTCTCGGCCGCGGAAATCCGCGCGTTCATCATCACCGTGGAGGCTGAAGCCGAAACGCAACATGTTCTTTCTTCACTCTAAAGCACCTCGTGCCTTAGAGAACACCCCAGCTCCGGCTCGGGTGTTTTTTTGCCAGCAATTTTCTCAATCTCATTGTATACTGGGCGCATGGGTATTTTTGATTTTCTCTCTCCTGCAAAGCCACAAGCTGGTACGGACAGTGCACCAGCGCCGCTTGCGAAGCGTTTTTCTATTCAGGACACCATTGCGCCAGCGGCTATTGAAATTGCACCAAAGCACATCAATATCAGCGGTACGTACGCTCGTGTGCTCTATGTTGTTTCGTATCCACGCTTTTTAAACGACGGCTGGCTTGAACCTATTCTCAATCTCGACAAAGAGGTCGATGTATCTATTGCGGTAAATCCCGTCGACACCGCGCACCTTCTGAAAGATTTCCAGCGTAAGGTTGCTGAAGTAGAAAGTCAGATTTTTGAACGCGAATCAAAAGGTCTGGTGCGCGACCCGCAACTTGAGATGGCATATCAAAACCTTGAAGATCTTCGCGACCGCCTCACGACCGCCGAGGAACACATTTTTGAAGTCGGTCTCTATATTTCTATCTACGCCGACAGCGAGGCGCTCCTCGACAAGGCAGAGCAGGAGGTAAAGAACATTCTCGAAACAACCATGATCTACGCGAAAACTGCACTCTTCCAGCAAGAGCAGGGTTTCCGCAGCACGATTCCTATAGTTTCCGACGAACTCGAGGTACACACAAAATTCAACACGCAGCCGCTCTCAAGCTTCTTTCCGTTCACCTCATTTGACCTTTCCATGGACAAGGGGATTTTGTACGGCATCAACCGCCACAACTCATCACTCGTGCTCTTTGACCGTTTTTCCCTTGCGAACTACAACTCGGTAACCTTTGCAACCTCCGGTGCGGGAAAGTCCTACGCAATCAAACTAGAAATTCTGCGTTCTATGATGATGGGCGCCGAAGTGCTCGTTATCGACCCTGAACATGAGTATGAATATCTTGCCGAGGCAACCGGTGGTCGTTTCATTGATATTTCACTCTCGTCACCACACCACATTAACCCGTTTGACCTTCCCGACCCAACCGAAGACGAAAGCCCGAAGGATATTCTCCGTACGCACATTATTGAGCTCACCGGTCTTTTCCGTATTATCCTCAGCGGCCTCACCCCTGAAGAAGAGGCAATCATCGACCAAGCACTCCACGAAACCTACGCACTCAAAGACATCGACGGCACCTCGGACTTCAAGGAGCTTCCGCCGCCGCTTCTTTCTGACTTTGAGATGGTGCTCACCGGCATGGTCGGCAGCGAGTCGCTCGTGCAACGCCTCCAAAAGTACACGACCGGCACCTGGGCGGGATTCATGAATGAGCCAACGAACGTCGATATTCAACAAAAGTTCATCGTATTCTCTCTCCGTGAAATGGAAGAGGACCTCAAGCCTGCTGCGATGTACATTATTATGAACCATATTTGGGCGCAGATTCGCCGTCGCCTCCAAAAGCGCCTTATGGTTATCGACGAAGCATGGTGGATGCTTAAATCGGAAGACACCGCGAAATTCCTCCACTCCCTCGCAAAGCGTGGTCGTAAGTACTACATGGGTATCGCTACCATTACGCAGGACGTAGACG
Source organism: Candidatus Kaiserbacteria bacterium RIFCSPLOWO2_12_FULL_50_10 (assembly GCA_001783515.1). GTDB lineage: Bacteria > Patescibacteriota > Minisyncoccia > Phycocordibacterales > UBA918 > HO2-49-34. The sequence goes on from MFMN01000015.1 coordinate 24,347, forward strand.
ACTTCCTTCGTTCGCCCTATGGCGTACCCATGATTACAAACTCTTCGATGCAGCTGCTCTTGAAGCAGTCCCCAAGTGCGGTAGATACTCTTAAAGAAGTTTTCAACCTCACCGACGAAGAAAAGTATCTCCTCCTCGAAAGCGGGGTAGGGGAAGGCATCTTCTTTGCGGGGCAAAAGCACGTCGCACTGAAGATTATCGCCTCGTATACTGAAGACCAAATCATCACCTCGAATCCTGAACAGATTCTCGCTATGCAGCAGGCGCGGAAATAGCGGGGATTCGTGCATACCCAACACAAAAGACGCCCGGGCGTCTTTTTTTATTCCCTATTACAAAAATGATTCGGGTAATTCTCAATTATTATCACACAACAAAAGCACGAGTTATCCTCGGGATGTAGAAAGTAAACGGAGCAGGGCGGAGTATTACTTCCACATAACCGGGGATCCATGGATACTATACAATGTTCTCAAGCCATGGATCCCCGGTTGTCTTGAAAATATATTCGGCAAAGCCTCATTATTTTCATAGACCCCGAGGATGACAGGAACTGGGATATTGTGCATGTAACGCATGAATTGAGGTATTTTAGTTATGCCTGGTAGCTTCCTTGTGTGGTATACTGCTCACATGGTCGCTCCACTTATTATTGGCGCTGCACGTGTAGCAGGGACTGCTGCGGTACGTACCGCGGGACGTTCGCGTATTGCTCGTGCGACAGCACTTCATGCAGAAAGAACAGGGGTATCTCGCTTTACGCAAAGCCAAAGCCTCTCGGCTCGCGCGGCATCAAGAAGCACGCCATCGCCTCTTGGCGACATCGCACCCGTTCGTACTAAAGAGCGCACATCCCGCACGCGCCTTCTCTCTAAAATCCCACGAAGTCTACGTGACATCGAACGACTCATAGAGAATGAAGACGAAGATGAACTTCTCCTGCATGGTGACCCTAAAAACCCTGCCGTCAAAGCACTCCGGTATGCACTCGGCCTCCGAAGGTTCTTTATGATTCTTCCGGTACTCGTGAAGGTTTCTATCCTTATTCCAGTTTTTAGCATTTTTGGACTTATTGCTATTTTCGGCGCCGAGACCTTAAGGTGGGGAACCTTTTCTGTGGTAGACATTACAAAAGTTGGTCACCTGTTTCTCGGGCTGGCTTTTGTAGCAACACTTATTGCATATGTTGCCCTCCTTCTTTTCCTTATGGTTATGCGACGCATACACCCCCTAGAGTTTCCCACCTTCCACTTCCTACTCTTTGTCTTTCTTCCTGTCTTTGACCTCATACCTGGACTTAATATCTTCCCTTGGTTTGTCCTCTGGGGATTTGTCCTTTGCACCGCACCGAAGACCTAGTGTTATGTAAAATCAGAAAGTGACGGTATACTTCATGCATGATACGGACGCTGTCTTTTCTCCTCGTAAGCGCATGCATGCTTGCACTCATGCCGTTTTCGGTAGCTGCACAAAGTATTCCTCAAGGCGCTCAAGTTTCTATCGCTTCACAACCGAGGTATCCCGAGCCATTCACTCCGGTCACGCTCACTCTCGAAGCATACGGTCTTGCCATTTCTGACGACCAAATTGCCTGGTATGTTGATGGTGAGCTAGCTCAATCAGGTACACGCACGATTACACTTGAGCCGGGCGGCGTCGGAGTATCCATCCATGTTGCTGTACTTATCACTGCAAACGGGGCATCACGCACGGTAGAAAAGACAATAACCCCGGGCGTGCTTTCTGTCTTACTTGAATCGTCAATACCTTCTTCTCCTTTTGTAACCGAGAAGATGGGCGCTCCCGCAGGAACGCCGCTCACCGCAATCGCTGTGTATGGAAATGGTAACCCTTCCGTGAAGTACAACTACCGCTGGGAGCTTGGACAAAAAAATGGCGGCATAACAAGCGGGCAGCGTTTTCTGCTTACCATGCCGCTCTTTGAAACAGATCTTATTGTCACCGTAACTGATACTGCAGGCAACGTAGTACACCAAGGCGGCGTCACGCTTACCCCCGCTACACCACTTCTTTCGGTGTATAGTTTTGCGAACGGGATAGTGTCGCCGTTTCCGCTTGCTGGTTCGTATCGACCGGTCGCCGATACAGAGTCCTTCCTTGCAATTGTTCGAAATAGCGGAGTAAGCACGCCGCGATGGTTTATGAACGATGCGCAGCTTACCACACCGAACCCACTCACGCTCACCAAGCTTTTAGCCACCGAGCGCGCAGAGCTTCGTGTTGAACTTCCGTACGGGCCGTTTAATACGCTTATGGCAGAAAACACCATAACACTCACTCAGTAATTTATGTATTTCATTCGCCTCATCAGTCTACCCATCCTTGCACTTGCCCCGCTTTTTGTGCATGCGCAAAACAAGCTCTACACCACGCCACTCACCCGTATTCCTGGTATTACTGATGCACAGACGCTTTCAACTATTTCCACCTACGGGCTCGCGGGGTTCCTTAATGGTCTTATCACCTTTATTTTCACCGCTGCGGCTATTGCGTCCGTTGTTATGATTGTGATTATTGGTTTTCAATACGCAACCACCGAACAATCTGGCCCCAACCTAAGTTTCTTGAAAGGGAAGATAAAATCTGTTGCGTTTGGCGTCGCGGTTATCGCGAGTATGTTCATTATCTTTAAATTTATCAATCCGCAAATCGTCTCCTCGCTCGAAGTGCTCTCACCAACCAAAGACATAGGAAACGCCGGCGCCGCAGAGGGGACGTTTGTATCGGAGGAGGAGTATAAGGAGCTTGTAAAACAAGCAGATGATATGCAAAAGAATTTTCCTTTATCGGGCGAGGTTTTATCTGGTAATTTTAGCGAGGAAGCAGCCCAAGCATCCGCTAAAGCAAGAGCGGAAGCTTATCAGAAGTCAATAGATGATAAATGTAGTAAACTGCCTGGTTTTACATTTGTAAAATATAATTCGTCATCTATTATAATAAATAGTAGATATGAAGTATATTGCTATATTACCGTTGGGCAAGAAACGAAGAAAAAATAAATGCACCCCACCAGTAAGACTGGTGGGGTGTTTTGGAGTACGTCATCTCGCTACCTATCTGCTTATCTGCTTATGAGCAGTACGTTTTCTTTTCATTGGTCGTTCGCCAAGTAGATGCACTTTTCACAATAGTGATCCCGTCGATCAACTTACCATCACTCTTTGATCTCCAGCAGACTTGCACTTGATTGGAGTTTTCAATTTTTTTCTTCTCGAAGAGAACATTTTTGAAGCCCTCTTCATAGATAGGTTTCATTTTTTCTTTTTCGTATTCGCACAAAGCAACATTGCCGCGCGACCTGTCGAGGCATTTTTCAAAGTTCATAGTCAGAAACACCACAAGCATTTCGTCGTCCGATGGTATCTCCGACTCCCCACAAGCGGCGAGGGAGATGGCGAAGAGGGCCGACAGGACAATGGTTTTGACGAAGGACACGAAGTTCATGATTTTCTCCTTGAAGAAAAAGGTCGGGTTAAGGAAGAGAAAGGACTAACGTTATATTTATACACCATATTACAGTTTTTGTCAAGTATTTTCTCTCCGTTGGTTTCTTATTTACTCCTGGCGATGGTATAGTTGCTCTATATAATATGCAGAAAAAATTTATTATCGCGGGCGGCTTGGTGCTTGTGAGTATCACTATCGCACTCTTTGTCTACGTGTTCTTTGTACAAAAAGCAGGAGAACCTCTTTCTTCGACACAAGAGGGGGTTTTTGCAACCTCCGACCAAGCAGATACCGTACAATCTCCATCAGGCACAGATACACAGAGCGCGGAAGTAAATCTAGCACAAGACACCCCATCAACTTCTGCGCTTACTGAGACAACCGGAGTTCAAGGAACTGAGACACAAGCTCCTCGCTCGCACTACACACAACTTTCAACCACTCCTGTTGCAGGAATGACCTTCATCGGAACGTCAACCGTACGCTATAGCGAGAAGGGCACCGGAACTCTTGTTGATGTAAATCTCCTCACACAAGAAACAACCACACTCACCACAAATCTCAGCAATATTATTTCTGCGACATTCAATACGAACGGCTCACGGGTAATTTTTAAACTACATGATACTCTCACCACACGATTCTTTGTTGGTGTTGTTGCTAAGAATGCAGAAGGAATAAACGATCTCCGAGGCTCATTCCTTCCTCAAGATACAGAAGATGCTATCTTTGTAGGGGACACCAATATTCGTTACCTTCTTGCAACCGCAGCTGGTGGGGAAGTGCACACCTATGAATCTTCTACAAAAAAGGATTCTATTGAGGGTACGCTTCCGTTTAGTCAAGCGTCTCTTATTTCTTCCGGTAAAGACACCTATATTCTTTCTCGACCGTCCGCAAGTCAATTAGGTACTCTCTTCCGCTACACCCCTGAGGGAATTACGCCACTTCTTCCTTCTGCACGAGGCCTCACTGCGTTTGTGGCACCCTATTCAGAGTCTCTCTATAGTACGGGATATTTCGACCGAGAACTTTCTACCACAGTACTCAAAGGCGATACACAGTCATACCTCGCGCAGATTATGAATACCGATACCTGTACCGCAACACAAGCATCTGTCTACTGTGCACGACCAATAGTATTCGAAACCGCTGAATACCCCGACCGTTGGTATCGTGGGGAAGAGCGTCATGAGGATTTTATCTGGTGGCTGAACGAAGAATCTAACACGCTCCACCCTATCAGTAGCCCCGTAAAGGAAACAGGACAATCGTTTGATATTCTTGCTATGCAGGGTAATAAGGATGTAGACAATCTCCTGCTCCTCATCAATAAAAATAACGGAACGCTTTGGCTCTATACTCAATAGGGGGAGTACACAAAAAATCGCCTATGCGGCGATTTTTTTGCGAACGTAGAGCTCTTGGGCAATTGAGGTGAGGTTACTTATCGTGAAGTAGAGCGAGATAACTGCTGCAAAGCTGTATCCAAAGACAACGATAGTGACGGGGAGCACGTAGAGCATCATGGTACGCATACTGTCTTGCATATCTTGTGCAAAATCTGGCTTTGCGTCCTTTTTCTTTTCTTCTTTTGGTGGCAGTGACACTCTTGCTTGAAAGTGCATAGTGATACCCGCAAGGAGCGCAAGTCCCATATGTCGCGCGTCCATAGGAATACTTCCAAGGAAGAACATGTTCACCACGTCTGGTGTTGGCACGAAGGTGTAGAGGAGGCTACTAGTAATGTCGGGAAGAGAACGTACTGCAAAATAGAGGGCAAAGAGGACGGGGAGTTGAATAATAAGGATAAGGAGCGGCGAGAACGGATTAAGCTTTTCACGCTTGTACACTTCCATAAGGTGAAGTGCAAGCTCTTCACGCTTATCTTTGTACTTTTCTTGGATTGCTTTAAGCTCGGGCTGCACTCGTTTCATGAGCTGGTTTGTGCGAGATGCTTTGAGCGCAATCGGGAGGAGTACTATTTTTACCAGCACTACTGTTGCAATAACCGCAAGGCCAACGTCGTGTGTGGTAATAGTGTCTACAAAGAATATAAGGGTGTTGTAGATAGGGTCAAAGAAAAAGGTGTGCCAGATGAACGAAAACATAGGTATTAGGTATTTAATTGCTTAGCGAGCAGTTTTGTAATTGATTGCGAGAGTGTAGCATAGTTTGCACGGAGCGCTTCCTTTTTGAGGAGGAAAATATATGTTCCAGTGCGAGGCGCTACTTTTTGCGACGCCCGAACAATTTCATAGACTTGTCGACGGAGTTTGTTACGCACAGGTTTTATATTTGTTGTTTTTCCCGAGACTACAACCGCTGCTTTTACTGTTGTGCTTGGCATATACAGCATTGTTGCAAGTTCACCATGAAAGCGCCTTCCGTTTTTAAAGGCGGTGTTGAATTCATGTGTGGTAAGCCTGTTTTGTTTCGCGAGCATATCTATTGCAAGTATACATGAAAAAACCCGTATTTCTACGGGTTGTTTCTATTTTGTTGTTACTCGTTTCTTCGTTGGAGTAACTGCGAGAACAGCGCGGCCTTTTCGGCGGCGTGCCTGAATAATGTTTGCGCCGCTTGGTGTTCCCATACGTACAAGGAATCCGTGCGTACGTGCACGCTTGAGTTTACTCGGCTGGTAGGTTTTCTTTGTTGCCATAATGGTGGTACTATACCTGCTTTTTATCAAAACGCAAGGGCGAAAAGAGGGTTAGTATTTTGCTTTTTAGTTTCCTATTGTTTATACTACGATGTATGTATACCCAACATGGAACCGATCGAGAAGATGAGGACGTGTCGGCACTCTCACGCGACCTTGTCACCCTTTGGGATGAAACACTCCAAGAGTTAAGTACCCACACAAGTCCTGCAAATAAAGCATGGTTTCGCGATACGTTTATTACAACCTATAACACCGGCACAGTAACGGTTGGCGTCCCCTCTATTTTTGTGCGTGATTATCTTCGTGATAAATTCAGCACGCTTATCTTACGTGTACTTCGAGAGAAAGAGCAGGGGATTCGCGGGGTTGTCTTTAGTGTTACGCATCGCACGCCGCCCGACCAAGCAAAGCGTATTGAGCGTGAGAAGCAGCGCAGCACGACACCATCAGCGGTTATTCCTCTTGATGAGTATTATGTTGACCGCAATGACAACCTAAACCCGAAGTATCAGTTCGATTCGTTTGTGGTTGGCCCTTTCAACCAGCTTCCTCATGCGGCCGCAAAAGCGGTTGTTGAGCGCCCTGGTGTTGTGTATAACCCACTCTTTATTTATGGCCAAACCGGGCATGGAAAGACACACCTTATCCAAGCGGTTGGCAACAGCCTTAAAAAACGCGGATTAAAAGTACTGTATGTTACCTCAGAGCGTTTTGCGGTTGATTATTTTAATGCAATTCAAACAGGGGACGCGAATAAATTTAAGGATAAATACCGTGCGTACGATGCTATTATTATCGATGACGTACAGTTTTTGTCGTATAAGGATAAAACGCAGGAGGAATTATTCCACCTTTTCAACGCGTTTCATGATTTGAATAAACAAATTGTATTTTCAAGCGATATTCACCCCGCACTTCTTGAAGGCCTTGAAGACAGACTTCGTTCACGTTTCAATCAAGGAATGATTATCGATATTCCAAAACCAGACCTTGAGTCACGCACCGCTATTATTTCTGCAAAGCTTGCGCATCGTGGTATTACCCTTGATGACCAAATTGTTGGGTATATTGCAAAATCAATCGAAGGAAACATTCGTGAACTTGAAGGAATGCTTAATTCAATCATTATTCAGTCAGAAGTTTCTGAAAAGCCGCTCACATATGAAATGGTGAAGGGAATTGTTGAAGTAAGCCTTAAGCCAAAAACAAACCTTTCTATTCGCGATATTATTGAGAAGATTGCTCGACTTTATAACTTAAGTATTGAAGATCTCCATAAAAAGACCCGCCAAAAGGAGATTATGCGCCCGCGTCAGCTTATTATGTATATCTTGCGTGAAGATTTCCAGATTTCATTCCCAAATATCGGTGCGGCGTTTGGTGGACGTGACCACACTACGGTTATTCACTCATGTGAACGTATTAAGGAAGATCTCAAAAACGACCCCATGCTCCCTCGAGAGCTCAATCGTATCCGTGATTTGTTCCGATAATCTGTGGATAAGTCTGTGGATAGTGTGTAGATACTGAGGTATAAATCTGTGGATATCTCGAAGCTTCTTCTGGGGATAACTAAAAAGTTATCCCCAGCTAACACAGGGCGTGTTGTGGATATCTTAAAGTTATCCCCAGTCTCCACAGATTACAACGACGTCATCCTCAAGATATTCACAGCAGGCACTCGTGAAATGAGTGAGGAATTACGTGCTACAATCGTGTTATCCCCGCCATCCACCGTGCTAATAAGAGTAGTAAAAATTTTTTAAAAAGAAATAAGTAAGAGAACTTCTGTATGCATATTCACATCAAAACACAGGAACTACGAGATATGCTCGAGACCGTCTCTCGGGTAAGTACGAAGCACCCCACACTGCCTATTCTTCAATGTGTGCACCTTACGGCACTTGAGGGAGGTACAATAACATTTAAGGCAACAAACTTAGAAATTGGCGTAGAAGGAACACTCAGTGGCAAAGTTGAGATACCAGGCGCTATCGCGGTACCCGCACACATTCTTTTGCAAACCATAGCACTTATTACCCATCCCGAAGTATCCCTTAAAGAAGACGTAGGTACACTTACCATTACTACCAAAACTTCAAAAACTTCAATCGCTACACAACCTGCGGATGATTTTCCAAATCTCCCTGTTCTTGAAGGAGATGCACATACTATCTCTGGAAAGAATTTTGCGTATGGTATTAAGACGGTAGCGTTTGCCGCATCACAAAACTCTATTAAACCAGAGCTTGGCTGTGTGTATATTTACCAAAAGAAAGAAAATACCCTCACGTTCGTTGCAACTGACTCATTCCGCCTCGCAGAAAAAACAGTTCCCATGGCAAATATGGTACTTTCGAACCATATTCTTATTCCTGCAAAGAATGCGCTTGAGCTCGCACGACTCGCTGAAATGATGCAAGCTGACTCGCAACTCACCCTTTCAGAGAATCAATGTGTTCTTTCTTGGGATACACTCCAGGTCACCTCTCGGTCAGTTGTAGGAAGCTTCCCTGATTACAATCAGATCATGCCGAAGGAATTTTCAACCCACGCAACCATTCTTGTGCAAGACGTTATGAATGCACTGAGGCGTACGAATGTATTTCTTAATAAATTCGCGCAACTTACCCTTAGCCTTGCTGGAGGTGCGCTTACTCTCTCTTCAAAAGGTGACACCGGCATGACTGAAGAAGTAGTTACCGTAGCGCAGGAAGGGGCTGATATTGCGATTTCCGTCAACCAAAAGTACCTCCAAGACATTCTTACCTATATCACTGATGATAGCCTTACGGTTCATTTTACAGGCATTGGAAGGCCTATGGTGGTGGAAGGGGTCTACGATAAAAGTTTGAGATACTTGGTAATGCCAATGAATAGGTAAGGAATACTTTACATTATGTATGCAGCCGAAGATTTTTAAAGCAACACAAGCGAAGCCGCTTAATAGTATGTTTGCGGCGATTGCGGCGCGTCTTATTGCGCCGCAAAAATCGGTGATTGAGGTGTTTTGTACTTCGGTTGCGGAGGTTATGCAGGTGAAGCTTGATACACGATTTGTTTCGTATGTACCTTCTTCAAAAACAATTCACTTAAACGCACCAGGTATGTTTAAGCAGGAAATAAAAATGCGAGAAAAAGAAATTTTTGAAATAATGAAGGCAACTATCGGCGCGAAGAATGTACCTAAGACTATTCTGTAAATATTTCTTTTAAAAGTCTGGATTCCTCCTGAATGACAAAAGTAGCGAGTGGTGTTTTTTAGAAATAAGTAGTTAATTCGACGTCGATTTAACTACTTATACTTAGTAATTTAAAGCAATACCTGTTACTTTTGTCATCCTGGCGGGATCCAGGCGCTAGAAATTAGACTATAAACAAAACAACACCTCCATGAATGGAGGTGTTGTTTTTTTACTGCCCAATAACTTCAGTAGTTGTGGTGCTTAAAGAAGGGAAAGAGGTGTTATTTTGTCCAAGAAGTCCTTGGAGCCAGTTAAGTACACCGTATTCCCAATATTTAAACTGTGGGTCACTATTTGGATTGTTTGGCTGTGAACCTGTTGGATTTTCAGAATCTATAAAATAAAGTTCTGAGTGTATCTCTGGCTCACCATAGGTATTCATACCGAGCCATACGCCATCAAGAATAGGTTTTCCGGTCACCGTATGGGTTGGTTCCGGGAAAGATTCTGATGGTAATTCACGCAATGCTTCATCCATAAACGCACGCCAAAGCGGAGTGATAATAAGTCCAGAAATCTCCTTCATTTCAACGTTGTTATTGTTGCCTGCCCAGGCACCCGCGACGAGATTTGGTGTGTAGCCAATAATCCACACATCTTTTTTGTCGTTGGTGGTACCTGTCTTTGCGGCGACATCACGTTCTCCAAAATGAAGCGGAGAATTTGCACCAAAGAGCGGTGCGCGCGCTGCGTTGTCAGAGAGAATACTTGAAATATTAAGTGCGGTATTTCGTTCAAGTACACGTCCTGCGTTCACTTCATCAAATTCCTTCAGAACAGTACTGCGGCTATCTTCAATACGAAGGACGGTGCGAGGTTCAATTTTTATGCCTTCACTTGCAAAGACAGCATATGCGGAGACCATTTGATATAAGGTAACTTCACCAGAACCAAGCACTAAGTCGAGCGAAGGGGTTGTGTCAGGAAGTGTGGTAATTCCCATATCTCGCGCTGTTTTTACCGATGACTTTCGGCCGGCGAGATAAAACATTTTTACCGCAGGAACGTTGAGCGACTGTGCGAGGGCGTTACGAATAGAGACAGGTCCGCGGAACTGGTGGTCGTAGTTTTTTGGTGAGTAGCAATTCGGGTCCTCACTATTTGTTTTGAAGTTATCGACAGCACATGCGGTAGAGAATTGTGTTTCAACATCAAAAAGAATTGAGTCCGGTGTATATCCCTTTTCAAAGGCTGTCGCGTAAATGAACGGTTTAAAGGATGACCCCGGCTGACGTCCAGGCGTTTCATTTGTTGCAACATTGTATTGTCCTGCAACACGAGGGTCATCGATATTTTCCTCAAAGAAGTCGCGTGAACCAACAAGTACCAAAACATCACCATTTTTTGGGTCTTCAGCAACAAGCGATGCATTTGCCGCATTGTACGCAGCATCATTTTTAAGTGCGTATTCCTTCACAATTGCCTCAGCTTTTTCTTGAAGGGGGAGGTCAACGGCGGTGATTATTTTATACCCTTTATTAAGGTACTCGTCGCCGTACTTTTCTTGGAGCTGTTCAAGGACATACATAACATAATGCGGCGCACGAATAGTTGCAGATATATATGGCTTCCAAGCAACTTCCTCAGCACGGGCGATTTCCGCTTCGTCCTTGGTAATCATACCTTCTTCTTCCATACGGGTGAGGACGTAATTTTTACGGACTTCAAGTTGACTCACTTCGCGTGTTTGTGGGTCGCGGAAGGATTGTGTGTAGGGCGAAAGACGCGTAGGCGCCTGGGGGAGCGACGCAAGATAAGCTGCTTCTGCAAGGGTGACCTCATTCGCATGCTTTCCAAAGAATGCTTGCGCAGCTTCTTCAACACCATACAACGTGCCGCCATAGGGAGATTCATTGAGGTAGGTGAGAAGAATCTCATCCTTTTCCATCACTTGTTCTAGCCGTATAGCGAGAATTGCCTCTTTAATTTTACGAGTGAGTGATCGTTCCTGCTGTAAAACCGAGTTTTTAATCACTTGCTGGGTAATAGTTGAGCCGCCACCACCACTAAAGACGCCTTTTCCTTGTGAAAGTGAGGTAATCATCGAACGAACGATTGCTGTCGGGCGAACGCCGGCATGTGTCCAAAATTCAGCATCTTCAATAGCAATCGTGGCATTTTTCAAGTATTCAGAAATCTCGTCGTAGCGAACAACGGTGCGACGAACGTCACTGTTGGTGTCATAGAGGATTGTTTCTCCGGTGCGGTCATAGAGTTTTGTAGATTGTGCAACAAGGCGCTGATTAAACGCAGAGAGGTCAGGAATATCGAGTGTTGCAACCCAGACAAAAAGTGAGCCGATCGCAACAAGAAAGAATACCGTACCAAAAAGTACAATATCGCTCGCAATACGACGCATGCGTGAAGGTGATTTTTTCTTCATAATAGTTGTCACTATACGTACTTTATAGTAGCATGCAATCTATGATAACAGATGTTCATAAGGTAGATGCAGTGCTCTCACGTGGTGTCAGCGAAGTGATTGGTCGCGACGAGCTCAGAAAGCGTATGCTTGCCGGAGAAACCTTGCGTATTAAGCTTGGTATTGACCCAACGAGTAAAAATGTCCATGTTGGACGTTCGATTCCGCTCTTAAAATTGCGCGACTTTCAAGAACTAGGACATCAAATTGTGCTTATTATTGGTGATGCAACAGGAGTTATTGGCGACACCTCTGACAAAACAGCAGAGCGCCCTATGCTTGATCAAGCGACGATAGATGAAAACAAAGAGGCATATTTTGCACAAATCGGCAAGTTGCTCGATATGGAAAAGGTTGAGTTTCGCTATAATTCAGATTGGCTCAACAAACTTTCCTTTAAAGAAATAGGCGAACTCGCAAATCTCTTTTCTGTGGCGGAGTTTACCGCACGTGAGAATATTAAAAAACGTCTCGATGAAGGCAAACGTGTCTCGCTTCGTGAAATGCTGTATCCACTTATGCAAGGATATGACTCTGTTGCGATTAAAGCAGATGTCGAAATTGGAGGCAGCGACCAACGTTTTAATAATCTCGCAGGACGCACCATGCAGCCACATTTCGGACAATCACCACAAGCAATTGTACTTGGGCCAATTGTGAACGGTACCGATGGTCAGAAAATGTCATCATCACGCGGGAATGTGATTGCGCTCACTATGGAGAGAGAAGAGATGTACGGTAAGGTTATGAGTATGCATGATGACGACATTGTGACCTATCTCACTGTCTGTACTCGTATCCCGCTCGAAGAAGTTGCAGAGCTCTCTCAAGAACTCTCGCAAGGAGTAAATCCTCGCGACATCAAAATGCGTCTTGCCTATGAACTTGTGAAGATGTATCACTCAGCTGAAGCGGCGGACAAGGCACAACAAGCATTTATTTACACCTTCCAAAAAGGAGGCGTCCCCGAGGAGGTAGAAGAAATTACCGCGCCATATATTGATGCACTGCTTGCAAAGGAAATCGTGAAATCAAAATCTGAACTCCGCACCTTGCTTATGGCGGGCGGTGTACGTAATCCAGAGACAAATGAAAAATACGAAGCGTTCCCTGAAACAGTAGAGGAACCAACCGTGATAAAAATCGGAAAAAGACGGTTTGTAAAACTTATTTAGGAAAAACTCCAGCATTAACTCCCTGTCTCTTTAAAACAATACACATTACTTTTGTCATCCTGGAGGGATCCAGGCAATACAACAAAATACCCAATGTTTAATAACATTGGGTATTTCATACATTCTACAAAAGGTCGCGGTCTTCAAATGAGTCGAAGAGGGGATCCTCGTCATCATCATCGCCATATTCGTCACCATCCTCGTCACGAATAAGATTTTCAGGCGTACGGCCTTCTACCGGCGCGTCGAGCTCCTCATCGTCGATAGGGAAATCGTCGCTGTCGAGTACGGCGTCGTCGAGACTGTTTTCATCTGCAAGATCTTGAAACATATGCATTGATTATTTGATTGGGAAAGTTGTAGCAAAAAAATCTTTCTTGCGCAAGTCCTTGAAGGGGGGTATGATACCGATATGGAACAAGAACACATTTCGTCAATAGACACGCCCGCACCAAAGCGCGCATTCGCTCTTTCACCAAAGGTACTCATGAGCGCACTTACCCTCGCCGTAGCACTTATAGGGAGTTATGTAGCCTATCAAAACGTAGTGCCGCAGTACCCGCCACTCCTTCCTGAAGTGCTTCGAGAAAGCCGTTTTGGAACAGTCGCGACGGTCAACGGAGATGGAATTTCTCGCGAGCGCTACAATAGCGCGCTTGCAGCAGTTGCAAACCTTGCCGCAACAAACGGCATTAGCCTCGAAGACACCGCGGTGCTTACTGAAATCAAGAACGTCGCACTCACCAGTGTTATCGAGAACGAAGTGCTCCTCCAGGCAGCTCGCACAGCAAACGTTACTGTTGATGACGCAACCATAGAGGAACAAATTCTTGCGACCTCAATTCAAATCGGAGGCAAGGATGCGTTTGAGGCAGAACTTGAAAAAGCAGGCGTTACCGAGAAAGCATACCGCACTTCAGTGTTTGAACAGGCGCTCTTGAGCAGTTATATCGCGCAAGCGGTACCAACAAGCACGATTGCAATTAGCGACGACGCAGTAAAGGCATTTTATAAAGAACGAACTGCTCTCGCAGAGAAAGGAACAGAAATTCCTGCATTTGACGAGGTGAAAGACCAGGTGCGTGCGTATCTCGAAAATACTGAGCACGAAACACTCGTGCGTGCACATATCGAAGCACTTGTCGCAGCGGCAACTATTGAAAAGCATATCACTATCGAAGCTGCTCCTGTAGCAACGTCGACAGAAGAAGTGCCAACCGAATAATAAAAAGAACCACAACGCGCCATGGCGCGTTGTTTTCTTTCATGGTATCGTCCCTCTATGCTCTCAGAGTTACATGCAGTTATTTCAGGAAAAGTACAAGGTGTCGGCTATCGTGATTTCGTGCGCGAAAGCGCCGAGTCGCTAAGGTTGTATGGGTGGGTGAAAAATAAAGAAGACGATACCGTTGAACTACTTGCGCAAGGGTATCCCGAAAAACTCCGCGAACTCGCCGAACTTCTCCAAGAAGGCTCGGTGCTTGCAAAAGTAACAGGCGTTGCGACAGAGTTTCGCACACCGCGCGTGCTCTATGAAGACTTTTCAGTAAAAGCTTAAAGCGCGCCCGCTTTAACCATTTGTCGCTTTAAAGCAATACCTGTTACTTTTGTCATTCAGGATGAATCCAGGCTAAAGAACACCAAACCATGCAAACCATAGAAATACTCGAAGAGGACGATAACGTTTTGGTTATCAATAAACCAAGCGGTCTTTTAGTGCATGAAGAAAAGCAAGGGAGTGCGGAACCAACAGTGGTAGCGTGGTTTCTTACTACCTATCCTGAAGCAAGAGGCGTTGGCGAACCGCAGTATGATATGCAAGGGAACCTCATTGAACGAAGCGGTGTAGTGCATCGCCTCGACAAAGGCACCTCTGGCGTACTTATCCTCGCAAAAACACAAGAGGCATACAATCACCTCAAGTCACAATTCCACGACCGTCTTGCACAGAAAGAATATCAAGCGATTGTCTATGGTTATTTCAAAGCAATTAAAGGACGTATCGAAGCAAAAATAGGTCGCGCAAAAAGCGACCCACGCAAACGCTCCGCATTTAAAAACGCCGTCGGCACCCTCCGTGACGCAGTGACTGACTGGGAACTTATCACCCAAAATGCACAGTTCGCTCACATTCGTCTCATGCCGAAAACAGGTCGCACTCATCAGCTTCGTGCGCACCTCACCTTCCTCTCCCACCCCATAGTTGGCGACGGGCTCTATGCAACCAAAGAACAGTTCCGCAGTACACAAGAAGTATCACGAATACTTCTGCATGCGCACTCGCTCACGATAACCCTTCTTAATGGCGAACAGAAAAAATTCACCGCGCCACTCCCGGGCGACTTCACCCACTTTATCCACAAAAAAATAACCCCTGCGTAGTTGCAGGGGCTTTTGCGGCCGGAGCCGCAGTAGTTCATCCGAAGATGGACCAGAGGAACAAAAATGGGCTAAAGACAGTCCCGAGGAATGCGTCGGCGTGAAGCATTTTATCGGGCGGGGTATCTCCAGGGAGCACCATCGCGAAGAAGAAGAGCACGAGGTTCGCTACGATCCACACCGCGAAGACGCCCGGAAGAGCCCACCGCAGACGGATCATTGTTCCATCCTCGGTGAAGACACCGAGTTCCGTCGTCGCGCCGTAGCGAAATGCGTGATAGACGAGGGGCAGAGCAGCAATGAAAACAATCACCAAAAACGAAATTACGGACATGGAAGCCTCCAAAAAAGAAAAAGATCAAAACAAGGTGCTTAATTTATAGCACATATTTGTAAATAAGTCAACATATCTCGCTCTGAACTGTTGACATTTTACATATGGCGTGCTAGTTTGTTTCCGCATCACAACCGTGACGCATTGATCTTTTACATCACTGGAGAAATTCATGAAATTGATGAACGTTTGGGCAATCGCCCTCAGCGCTCTCATGGGCATGGGAACCGTCACTGTCGCTTCGGCGGCGGACGGTGCTCGCGCGTGGGGTTCCACGACGAAGCTCTCGCCGAAAAGCGAGGTCACTGACCTCGCCCTCAAGGAGCACATGCTCCGCGAGGAGCTGCTCGGGAGCCGCACCACGATGAACCACTACGGCGACAACAACATGACGAGCAACACCGTGTGCGCTTCTGTGGACGCCTGCCAAACGCAGGATTCCTCGGTCACCAGCGTGAACGGTTCGACCTTCACCTCGGTGTCGTCGTCGGACCAGTCGAGTGTCGGTATCAATACCACCATCACGACCGGTCAAACCGACCAAACCGGGACCGCGCAAAGCAATTCGCGCGTCTCGGGCAATCAGCTCATCATCAAATAAGGAAGAAATCTCATGCGTGCAATCATCATTGCTCTCCTCATGTCCTTGTCCGGCTTTGCCTTTGCGGCGGAGCAGGATCAAGAAGCGGCCATTGAGTCGCACGTCGGCATCGCCGAAGCAACCTCGCCGTACGCGGACGCCATGTTCTGCGTGCGTGAGTTCATGCAGCAAGCGCCGACTCGCATCGGCGTTGCCGACATTGCCGACAAAACCGGCAAAAACAACTACGCCGAGGGCGGCACCGGCACCATGATGACCCAAGGCGCAACCGACATGTTCTACACGTCGCTCGCGAACTTGGGCATTCGTGGCACCGAGGCAACGCCGCAATTCCGCGGCGCGATTGACTGGTACCAGCAGAAGGGTGCAAAGATTTCGATTGAACTCCCGACGTACATGATCATGGGTTCGCTCGACGTGCTCGACCTCTTGCCGGGAACGGCAAAAAGCTTTGGCATTCTCGGCCTCGGCGCCGATACCGTCGCCTACAAAGCCGTTGGCGGGATGGACGTTCGTCTCGTGAAGATGCTCGGCGAAGGCGGAGAAACCGGTCGTGTTCTCTACAACGTGGCTCCGAAGAAGGAGTACCTCGCTGTCGAAGACCGCGCCGGCTTCGGTCGCTTCGTGGGCAAGGGGCACGGGCTCAGCATGTTCAGCTTCGAGCTGGCACGCGGCGCTCGCACCCCGATGCAGCTGACAACTCGCTGGCTCATCGACTACGCAGCGACGAGCCTTGTGCTCGACCTTGCCGAAGACAAGCTGGCGCACTCCGCAGAAACCAAGGCATACCTCACGGGTTGCCGCGGCAAACTGCGCAGTGCGTTGTGACCTAGTCACAAAGCGTTTGACATTCCTTCCACCTCGTGCTATCTTCCAAATGCTTTCACGCCGTGAGAGCTTTGATCTTTTTCAATCCACAGGAGAAATTCCCCATGCGCAAGCATTTCCTCGCCATCTCCCTCGCCATGTTCGCCGCCTCTGCCTTCGCCGCCCCCGGTGTCCACGTCGACGTTGACGTCACCACAGCCGACACGGTTATCCAGGGTGTCGGCGCCACTGCGATGTCGACCGCCCACAGCGGCGACTTCAACGCGGTTGCGTCCGGCACCACGGGCAACGGCATTTCGAGCATCACGCTCGACCTGCCGCAAACCTTCAACGACGACGTCGATGTCTCGGTCTACACCAACGGTCTGGTCCTCCAGGGCGTCGGTGCGCTGGCCATGAGCTGGTCTGGCGACGCGACGGCAACCGCCACGGCGCTGAACGCCGTGTCGACCATTGCCGGCTCCATGGGTGGCGGCGCCGACTCGATCGATGTGAACATCGCATCGGAGGCCCCGGTCATCCAGGGCGTCGGCGCCAGCGCGATCGTCATGAGCAACAACAGCGGCAACGATGCTGCGGTTGCCTCGGGCACCGCGGCGAACAGCCTCTCGTCCATCGACGTCTCGCAGGTCGGCTATGCTGACCATGTGGGCGTGCAGGTGGGCACGGGCTTCGTCCAGCAGGGCGTCGGCGCCTTCGCGATCTCGCAAGGCCCGGCCACCGCGACCGCCACGGCGCTGAATGCCGTCTCCGCCATCAACATCAACTGATGGGGCGCGGGAGAGTCTCGGCTCTCCCTGCCATTGTTCTTTGCCTTCGGGCACTCTGTAAAACCGCCTCCTTCGGGACGCGGTTTTTTCTTGGTTGTAAGGTATACTGTGCGTATGCGGTACGAAGTGCCACAATTTATTGAAGTTGAACAGAAAGTTATTGGGCCATTCACGTGGAAGCAATTCGTGTATCTCGCGGGTGGCGCGGGCGCGCTCCTTATCACGTTTCTCCTCCTACCGTTTCTCCTTTTTGTGCTGCTTGGCGTGCCGGTTGCTGCGCTTGCGGTCTTGCTTGCGTTTCAAAAGGTAAACAACCGCCCGTTCGAGATACTCCTCGAGGCCGCGTTTAACTATATGGTGAAAGCACGCTTCTATCTTTGGAATATCGAAGAAGCACGCAAATACACCATTATTGGAAACGATACAAAGGCAGTAGAAAAAGAAGAAGCACCACAAGAATTGGCGCCCCGAAAAGAAGGCGGCATCTCAAGCCTTGAAACAAAACTCATGGAAGCTGAAACAGGCACCATCTAATCTAGATAATCTCTTTGTCTTATGGCACAAAAAACAACACCAGCAACACAAACGTTTGTTCCGATTAAGGAAATCACTGATGATGTGGTGGTTCTTCAGAATGGCCAGCTCTGCGGTATTTTGCTCACCACCTCGGTGAACCTTGCGCTGAAGTCAGGTGATGAGCAGAACGCGGTTATCCGCCAGTTCCAAGGTTTTTTAAACTCGCTTGATTTTTCGATACAAATTTACGCACAGTCGCGTCGGTATGATGTGCGCCCGTATCTTTCGTACCTTCGAACACTTGAAAGTACGCAACACAATGACCTCATGCGTGTACAGCTTCGTGAGTATACGGAATTCATTAAGACATTCGCCGACGATGTCGCGATTATGAAGAAGAACTTCTTCGTTATCGTGCCCTATCACGCAGCGCCTATCTCGCAGGGAAAATCGTTTATTCCAACCACGTTCCAAAAGAATACAGACACTGAAGTACAGCAATCTTTCAATAAAAGCAAAGAACAGCTCAATCAACGTGTCACCGCAGTTGCCTCGGGCCTCCAAAGCATGGGTATTAAGTCGGCACGTCTCGGAAGTGCAGAGATTATCGAACTCTTCTACCATATTTACAATCCGAGCGAAAAAGGAAACGCACCACGTTCTGAATAAGAGACATGAAAAACATCTTCTCATTGAGAAGATGTTTTTCATTATCGTGCCCACGTGACCACGCGGGTCTCGCGGATGACATGTACTTTGATTTCGCCAGGATAGCGAAGACGTTCTTCAATCGTTGCGGCGACATCACGCGCAAGTTTCTCGGCACCATAGTCGGAAATCTTGCTTGGATTCACCATGATGCGCACTTCGCGTCCTGCTTGAATGGCATATGCCTTTTCAACGCCAGGAATCTCAGTGGCTATTTCTTCGATTTCACGGATACGCTTAATGTAGTGTTCGAGCGAGTCGCGGCGTGCGCCCGGGCGACCGCCCGAGATTGCGTCCGCAACCTGCACGAGCATCGACTCAATAGTTTCATACGGGTACTCCTCGTGGTGTGCGCGCATCGCGAGAATGACGCGCTCATCGACATCGAATTTCTTAAGAATGCGAATGCCGATTTCAACGTGTGTGCCCGCGACTTCTTGCGACACGGTTTTGCCAATGTCGTGCAAGAGTGCGCCCGCCCGCGCAATAGCGACATCTGCGCCGATTTCTTCTGCAAGAATGGCGGCAATGTGTGCCATTTCGACAGAGTGCCAGAGGACATTTTGTCCATACGACGTGCGGAAATGAAGGCGTCCAAGGATTTTTATAAGGTCAGGATGAAGGTTCGGCACGCCAGCTTCAAAGGCAGCTTTTTCGCCCATGCGACGCACGGTTTCCGCAACATTTTGACGAGCATGCTCGAGCACCTCCTCAATTTTTGCGGGCTGAATGCGTCCGTCGGCGATAAGTGCCTCGAGCGCGACGCGAGCGATTTCGCGACGAACCGGGTCAAACGAGGAGAGGGTGACGGCACCGGGTTGTTCATCAATGAGCACATCAACGCCCGAGGCGTGTTCGAAGGCGCGAATGTTGCGCCCCTCACGGCCGATGATTTTACCTTTGATATCTTCCGAAGGAATTTCTACCGTTGAGGTCATGATGTCCGGCGAGAGCGTATTGCCGATGCGGTGTATTGCTGCGGTAAGGAGGCTTCGTGCACGGTCGTCGAAGGTGTCGGTCGAGGCGGTTTCAAGCTTACGAAGCCGAGCAAGAAGGTCGGATTCGTTTCGCTGTTCAAGCTCTTTGACCATACGTGCGTATGCTTCCTCGCGGGAGAGTCCAGCAACTTCCGCGAGCTTTGTATCAAGCGATCCCGCGCGGGCGTCGAGTGCGGCTTTAATAGCTTTTATTTCTTCTATCTTGGCGCGGACGTTTTCTGTTTCTGACGAAAGGCTGTTCTGCCGCTCGTCGAGAAGTTCTTCTTTGCGGATAAGGTGTTCTTCACGTTTTTCTTGACGTTTCGTGATGTCACTGAGTTCTTGTTTTGTTGCACGTTCGAGTTCGCTGACTTTTTCTTCGGCTTTTGCAATGATGCGTGCGGCGGTGTCGTGCGCCTCAAGTTCGCGGCGCTCAAGGGTAAGCTCAAGCGATGATGCGCGCACGCGCGAATGGATATAGCGCGCGCCATATCCTAGGAAAAAGCTACTGACCACAAACGCAATGAAAGGGACGGTCATAGTATGTGTGTATTAAAAATAAGTGTTGGGCGCCCGAGGAAATGAAAAAGAAACGATTCGTGCGCCTTCATGCACTCTACCACGAAAACTGGCGATAACAAGGGAATCGTAGGAAACAGGCAAGATACTCACACCGTAGTCATCCTCGGGGCTTATGAAAGCACTGAGCGATAGCGACCATGCTTTCAAAGAGCCCGGGGATCCAAGGCTGTACTGGATACATTTTAAGCCATAGATCCCCGGATATATGAAAGTAATACTTCGCTCTGCTTCGTTTACTTTCTATATTCCGAGGATGACGGCGTATGGTCGTGGTGTGCCTGTTTCGTGAATTCTGTAAGAGAGAGTATACTGATGCCATGGATGGGAATACGCTTAAGATTGCGGCGGCTGGTTGTTTTGGGCTCATTATTGTCGCTACGTCCGTTTCGGCGCGCTTTGATGTGCATGGCTCTCTTGCGAATGTATTTACAACACTTGGCGGTAGCGAGCAAACAGAAATAGCAACAGGAGTTCCCGTGCCGACCACACAAGAATGGCGCTCATCGCTTTCAAAGTACACAACTATAAACCCTGATATCGCCAGCAGCACCGCTGCCATCGCGTCATCGAGTATGACGATGACCGACACGTTCACGCGGTCAATGTTTGAAATGTATTTGCGAAATCGTGAAGACATAAACACTCCCGAAGCACGCGCGGCATTTGGCGAAGAATACGGGCGGGTGTTTCGGGCGTCACTCGAACCCATACAACACACAGAGAAAGATATCGTTGTACAAAATAGTGTAGCACTGTATGACTACGTCATTGCAGTAACGGAAGCACTAAGAACAACAAGCGAGCCACATGAGAACGAAATGATTATCTACGAAAGACTCCTTCGAAACACTGAAACAGCTGAAACAGACATGGCTACCATTCTGGCAACGGCAAAGGATTATGAAGATATTGAACAGAGACTCCTTGCTGTTGCAGTGCCAATACGCGCAGCAAAAATACACCTTGCCCTTCTAAATGCAATAACAAGTGTACACACACACCTCTATAGTATGGTTTCATTCGAGCTTGATCCGTTCCGTGCCGCAGGAGGGTTCGTCGGCTACCGTAACGCAGCAACACAGTTAGGAATAGCGATTGCAACACTGCGGCTGCAAGTAAACATTGAAGGTGTCTCCTTTCCTGAAGGCTCGGCAGCAGCACTCCTTATGCAACTATAAAAGATTATGATACGTTTTGGACAAAAAACACTCGCGACACTCCTTATCCTCAGTAGTTTTTTTGTGGGTGCGCAGCGTGCGAATGCAATAGATGCGGAAGACTTCGGAACATGGGCGTTGGTAGGTCTACAGAATGTTTTTACGTTGATTGGAAATGGGATTGAAGGTGCTACCGCATGGGCAACGGGAAGTCTTGTGGAAAAGGAGTGGATTGCAGACGGTGCATCAACTGTTCTGCTTGAAATGGCGCGAGCCACCTTGGTGAGAAGTATTCTTGATTGGGCGCGAACGGGTTTTAATGGCAGCCCTGCTTTTGTGCAGAATCTTAAAGGGTACTTTGAAGGAATAGGCGATGAAATCGCTGCTGAGTTTATTACAGGTGCTGGACTTGATGCACTTTGTTCGCCGTTTGCGTTAGATATCCGTGCAGCGCTTATCTTACAATTTGAGAAGGATCGTAAGAATGGCGAAGGTATCAACAAGTGTACGTTTACTGACATCAGCAAAAACATCAAAAATGCAGGGAAGAGTGGTAAAAAAGCATTTACCTCAGAAGATTTCTTTAAGGTATACTCAAGCCCAGTAAACACCCCGCAAGGAGCCTATGCTGACGCGCTTGGCGCGCTCAGTATTTCCATCACCAACAAGAAAGGAGAGCGTACAAAACTCCTCGATTTTGGCAAGGGCCTCCTCTCAAAAGAGGAATGTTTTGACCTTGGGCCAGATAAGCAGGTGTGTCAGATAATTACACCAGGGGATACGATTGCAAACTCTATCAATAAAACACTTGGTCTCGGACAAGACGCCCTCGTAACGGCAGATGAAATAAACGAATTTGTTGGCGCGTTTATCGGACATGTTATGCAGAAAACGCTCCAAGAAGGTATTACGAAGATAGACCTCAATGCGACAGGTACGCCAGCAGGATTTGCTGCATCATTGCCAGAGTTTGATGGTGGGCAAACAGCCGCCGCACTTGACCAGATGATCGTAAAGCAAAAAGAGGCAATTGGAAAACTAGATGCACTCCTCAAAAAACTCGCAGCACAGTGTTCATCTGCACAAGATGAAAACCAGCGTATCGCGCAGTATAAACAGCGTGGTGTCTATGACATTTACCAAGACGTGCTTGCGAGAAAGAAAGGTGCGGAGGGAAAGCTCGGCGAAATGGAAGCCCTTAAAAAGAAGACAGAAGGAGCAACAGCAACGGAAACAATAGAAATCACGAACCAGGCGACAGCCATGACTTCGCAACAAAATGTCTATGTAAACAATCAGGATCTCGACAAACTTATCAAAAAATACGAAGCAGAAATCAATCAAAAGTGTCGTGTCGACAACTAAGAGAACACCATGAACAAAAGAACAATCCATATACTTATCTTCGCACTCATCACGCTCGCTACTCTTCCAGCGCCTGTTTTTGCGATTGATATTGGTGGTGAGGTTGGCAACTTGCTCGCACAACTTGGCGCGCTCTTCTTTGGGTTCTTTGCACTCATTTTTCAGAAGTCCATCACCTTTCTCGTATTTGAGATTGGACAGAACATGACCGGGCAACTCGGGTTTGTGGTAAACACCACGTGGGCTATCGTGCGCGACCTCTGCAACCTCGTGTTTATTTTCCTCTTCCTTTACGTCGGCGTGCGACTCGTGCTTACGGTAGAAACGGTCGACCGTGCACGAACGGTGCTGGTGAAAATTATTGTTGCGGCACTCCTTGTCAATTTCAGCCTCTTCTTCGCGAAGGCAATTATCGATATCGCGAACGTTGCGGCAGTTGCGGTGTATGGGCTCTTCCAAGACGCTTCTGGCGAGGCAGATGTAGCTGCTGCGGTTGCGGCATCGCTCGGGCTTCACACCTGGTTTGGCGCTACCGCGCAGCAGCTTCCTCTCATGAGCTTTACCAAAGGCGTCATGATGATGATTTTCTTCCTCGTTGCCGCACTTTCATTCCTTACCGCGTCAGTCGTACTCTTTAAACGATACGTGATACTGCTCTTCGGTATGATAGTGTCGCCGCTTGTGCTCATCTTCAAGCTTTTGCCAACGAAGGACTTTTCCTTTATGTCGAGTGTGGTGAAAAAAGTCGAGGGTCTGTATTCGCAGTTTATATCGAGTGCGTTTTTCCCGGCGGTATTTCTCTTCCTTATCTACATTTCGCTCCAGATTATTAAATCATACGCGGGTGAGCCGCAGTTCGCGAAGTCAATTCTTGGTGAAGACGAAAATGCCGTCGGTACGCTTCTTGTGTACTTTATCGGTATTGCGCTTCTCCTCGCCTCGATTCGTGCAGCAAGTATGGTTTCCGACACCGCCGCAAACATGTCAATGAGTTTTGCTCGTAAGGCGGGTGGTGCGGCAACGCTTGGTGTGGGTGCGTGGGCAGGAAGAAATCTCGGAGGACGTCTCGGGAAAATCGCGCAAGAAGGACTACAAAACGGCAAAGTGCCTACGACACGTGTTGGGCGCCTCTTTAAGACCACAGCGATATCTGGCGCGGAGAAGATGCGTACCGGCAGCTACGATGTTCGCGGCACAAAAGCTTACGCTGGTGCCGCAAAAGCAGCAGGCGTACCCGTTGGTGGCGGCTGGGGTGTAACCGACAAGGGGTACGAAGACGTCTATACAGAGAAGGTTAAGAAGGAAAAAGAACTCGCCGAAAAGCAAGCGGCAATCCTCGCGGGCGTTTCGAAAACAGAACAAGAAGAAAAAGAAAAGAAGGCAAAGGAAGAGTTCGACAAGACGAAGGAAGCGCTCAGAGACGCATCTTCCTATCGAAAGATTATTGAAGAGAGAAACAAGGCAGCCGGCACGAGCGGTACTCCTGAAGAGGCAAAAGCGCGCGCAACTGAGCTTGCCGACGCAGACAAGGCAGTTAGTGAAGCACTCCTCAAACAAAGGAAAGCAAAAGAGGAACACGAAAAAGTTAAGAACGAATACAAAGAAAAGGTTGAAAATGTGCTCGTGGGTACGAAGGAGGCGCGTCAGGCAATCCATCTCGAGGATACCGCTGCGAAGCATGTCGCTGCAGAGGAGGCGCGCAAGGCGCTCCTTGCACAGCGCGAGGGCACCGTTGCACGTATGGCACAAGCATCACCCGAAGAACGCGCAGAGCTCCAGAAAAAGGTTGATGAGCTCGAAAAGAAGATAACCGAACAAGAAACAACCATCGAATCCGCAAAGGTGGCAGGCGAAAAGATGGTTACTGCAGAGCGTGCCAAGAAAGCCGAAGAAGCGACACTTCAAGTAAAAGCAACCCAAACAGCGCTCACCGGAGCTAAAGAAGGAGGAGAAGTACAGGCGAAGCTTCAGGCAGAACTTGCGTCACTTCAGGAAAAAGCAGCGCAAGCACAGCAACACGTTGCTGCACCAGCAGGACGAGATACTGATGTCGCGCAGCGCATGCGTGACGCCGCAAAGGCAGCTCGCAATATGCGGGCAAAGCAGGGAGGTATTGCTGGTTCACAAGAAACCGAAGGTGCTGTGGGCAGAGCGCTCGGAGGAGGGGCACCATTCTCATCCGCAGGACGCACCGCGGGTACAGAACTTCGAGAAAAGCATAAGCCAAAATACTAACCAAAAGAAAAACGACCGTGCACGGGTCGTTTTTTGCATTACAATCCAAGGCGAGTACGGAGCGCTGCGATACCGCGTCCCTCGCGTGAGGAAATCATGCAGTATTCTTGGTGATGGAATGCTTGTTTGAATGCACGCTCTGCCTTGATGGTTTCTGATTGGTTGAGCTTGTCCATTTTGTTGTGGACAATAATGAGGGGGAGGTTTTCTTCAGTGGCAACCTCGAGGAGTTCGCGGTCGAATTTTGTCATGCCGACACTGCCGTCGATAATAAGAACGAGTTGCTGAAGGTGCGGACGCACTTCAGGAGAGGTGAGATACCAGAGAATGTAGCCACGGATTTTATTCGCCGTTTTTACGGAAGTCTGTGCGTAGCCAAAACCGGGAAGGTCGACAATATATTTTTCAGCATCAACCAAGAAGAAGTTGATTTCTTGCGTGCGTCCAGGCGTTGCGGAAACCTTTGCTGCCTTTTCATTCAGAAGCGCGTTAATGGTCGAGCTTTTCCCCGCGTTACTACGCCCCACAAAAGCAATATGTGGAATTTCATCCTCAAGAATTTCATTTGACCCCGTGATGCCTTTTATAAACTGGACTTTCATGCTGCAACCATATCACAAAAGCAACATATGTCACGCTGAACCGTGGATTTAACTACTGAGTAATCAAGTACACACAATTTCCCTTTTGTCATTCAGGAGGAATCCAGAGCTAAAACAAAATACTTAGTCTTTTAAGAAAAAGGAATATACTGCAAGAATGGCATGGAAGAAATACAACTTCTGGGTATATATGATGGCAAGCGGTCGGAACGGTACTATTTATGTTGGTGTTACCAACAGTCTCTCACGAAGAGTGCTCGAACACAAACTAAAAGAGAAGAAGGGGTTTACTGAAAAATATGATGTTGCTAATCTCGTGTATTCTGAGCACCATACGTATATTATCAATGCAATAGACCGGGAGAAGGAGATAAAAGATCTTTCACGAGCTAAAAAGATAGCGCTCATAGAGGTAGAGAATATTTTTTGGAAAGACCAATCAATTGACGAAGGACTCTAGATTCCTCCTGAATGACAAAAGGGAAAGATAATGCCTTGGATTACTGAGTAGTTAAATCCATACCGATTTAACTATGTGTCTCTTTAAAACAGTACCCGTCACGTTTGTCATCCTGACGGGATCCAGGCGTCAAAGCACGTATTGTCCATGCTCAAAAATCACCACGCCGTCGGCGATGACGCGATCGATGACGGGAAAGACGTCGATATGGTATCGTGCTTTGTATGCTTTAATCCCTGGCTTTTTGTAGATACTATGCTTTTCACCGATTGAAAAATGCATGCCGAGATTGCGTTCAAAGGCGGTGATGTCGTTCAAGAAGCGTTCGCGAGTAATTGCTCTATTTAATCCAAAGCCAAGCTCGCGAATAATTGGGCGCTCTTCAAGGCGAACCTTTTCAATAATATCCTTGAACGCTTGTGGTGCATTCTCACCAAATCCAGCAATTTGTCCGTGAGCAATATCGACACGAAACGGCTCGTGTTTTTCTATCTCAAAATTCGTATCGGCAAAAATATCGATGTAGAATGAGCCGTTTATAAGCTCAAGACTTCTTGCCTCGGTAAACACTTCACCAATAGGGAAAGCACCACCAACGTTTTCCATACCGGTGTAGTCGCCAATGTTGAGGCTTGCTGGTTCGAGTCCTCCACTCACGGAGAGTGTTGCATTACACGATTCATATCGAAGCTCCTCTGCGCTATCAAGAATATGTTTGAGTCCCTGCCCTGTCTCGCGATACCACGTTTTGTCGTACGCAAGCGCATCAATATACGTGCCCCATGTCGCTTCAGTATTTCGACCAAGTCGCGCGTGTTCAATCACCTTAATTTTCTTCGCAAAAAGATGGAGCCTAATACGAAAATCATTGAGTCGAAAGTTCGTCGACTGCACCATGACTACCAAGTCTTGAGGAGAAAGCGTTTCGAACACCGCAAGAATCTCTTCCTTTGATGAGGTGTCGAAATCAATAGTGGTCGCAGAGGGAAGTGCTGCCTTATACGCATCCGCTACAATCTGCGTGAGTCCCCACTGCGCATCATAAATAATCACCGCTTTGTGCGAGGCGTCATGCTGCAATGCGCTTGTCAAAATATCTGATACATTTCGCACCGCCCGCTCAGTAAGAGTAAGACTCATACCTGCACAGTACAAGAAGTACGGTGAGAACGCAAACAAAATACGACCAGGGGTCGTATTTAGTTTGGTGAAGATATTCGTGTTGATTGTGAAGTGCTGTGTATGAGTCCGCCAAAAGTCTTATTGTTGGTAGTTTCTACCGTTTTGATTCGTCCATCAGGAAGAGTTTCTTGAGTAATGGTGGTGGTGCCGGGTTCTCCTGTGGCGATGGTGGAGCCCACATGTTGGAGGCTCGGCAGTTTTTCAAGGTCAAAGACGGGGCCAAAACGCTCATTGAGTCGCTCCAGATTTTGGTGTACGCGCGAGAGAATTTCTTGTGCCTGTGCAGCGTTTCCTGCTTGCAGAGACTGCTGATATTTCTGCATGTCCACTGCGACTGCGTTGCTAATTTCTTGCGCTTTTGCAAGATCTCGTGCGCTACCACCGTGCTCCGCTATGAGCCTCTCTGCATCAGGCGAGAGGTATTCATTGCCAGAAATACCTTGAAGATTGTTTTCGACAGTAGGTACTGTTCCTTCGTTTTCATACCAATAGGGAGAAGGCTTTTGGCGAAGAGCTTCTTGCATGGCATGCAGGCGATTCGTAAATTCGTTCGGCGCCTCTGGTTCAGTAGCGTTCAGAGGGATTTGGAATCCGCCAGAGCTGCCCACAACCGTCTCGGGTGCAATTTCTCCTGAAGCAAATTTCTGCTTCAGCGCCTGCGTTGCCGCTTCGTCCTTTTCAAGGAGGGGATCACTGACTGGGGCGGCACCCCCTGTTTCAGGAGTAGAAAATTTTTGCATGAGTGCATCCATGGCAGCTCCATCTTTTTCGGGGAGAGGGAATTTGTCATTCAAGGCAAAGGTGTTTGTGCCGCGAATATCTGCGATAGCGTTGCGGACTGTATTGAACGCTTCACTTTGCTCTATGCTTTGAGGCATGGAGAGCTTCACGCGGGGGAGGTTTTCACTAAGGATACTGCTAAGCGCTGCACCCGCAAACGTGAATCCTGCACCGAGTGCTGCTCCTTCAAGTGCAGCACGTTTCCGCTGAAGCAATCGCGCTGCGTCAACTTTTTTGTCGCGGCCAGCAAGTACTCCAGAAACTTCTCGGAGGTGCGCTCGCATCGAAGCCTTTAATCCAGAGTTATGCAGCGCGAGCGTTGTTTCGGCAGTGCCGATTTCAAGGGCGAGCTGTGAGAGCGTGCCGGCGCGAAGCGCGGGAGTGCCCCCGATGTCAACGCGTTGCTGCATAAGGCGCTTTTGTGTGTAGTCGATACGTGCCGCGAGTCGCTCGGTAAGCGCGGCGACTTTTGTGCGCTGTGCTGCAAGAAGTGCGGGGTCAGCATTTTGGGACTCTTGCGTGCGGAGCTCCTCATTTGCACGGGTGTATTCATGTGAAAGACGAGAAAGTTTGTCGCGGAGAACCTGCCCGTTGTCGAATCCAAATCCTCCTTCGGGAAGTGTGGCTGGAAGAGGAGTGCTTTGCGGCGCTTGCTTTGGCGCCTCGAGCTGCGCGTCGTATTCTGCAAGGCGTTGACTGAGCACACGCACCTCAGCATCATTGTCCTTTTTGAGCTTTGCGGCAGTGAGACGTTCCTCGACGCCTTTGCGGAGTACGGCGAGATATGCAGGGCTAACGTCAGGTCCCTTCGGAGCAGCTTCTTTTACAGGAATTTTTTCTCCCATGCGCGCAAGAAGGTCGGCATCGCTTTGCTCGGCGGCCTTGCGTCGCCACCCCGTGAAGCCTCCGATGCCCGCACCCACAAGAGGAAGTGCGAGGAAGCCGCACATGGTGCCTAGGACGCCTCTTCCTGCGAAACCTGCTGCCATAAGGCCGCCGCGCTCAACGAAGGCTGAACGTGCAAATCCACGAGAAGCTTCGTCGCCTCGCAAGCTTTCTTCAAGGCTGCGGTTCTTTTCGAGGAAGGTGCCGAGCACTACTTCGCGTCGTGCACGAAGCGCCCACTCTGCCGCGAGCCGCTCGAAGGCTGCTTCGTGTTCGGAGCTGAGCGTTTCGGGGAACGTTTTGCGAAGGCTTACAATACCATCTTCGATAATAGAGCCGAGCTTGCTGAGCCGCTCTTGCGCGCCGGCTTCGCCGAGTGCTGGTTTTTCACGAATGAGCGCATTGAGTTTTGTATTGAGGTCAGGGATGCCGGTGTCATCGGTACTGAAATCGATGCGTCCGTCGGGAAGTACTCCGAAAGCATCTTCTGCGCGAATGCTTTGGGTGAGGGTCGCGAGGAGTCGTAACTTTTCTTTTTCTTTGCCGCTGTAGGGCGAGCTCCATGCATCGTGGAGTCCTTCTTCGCGTTTTCCAATTTGGTAACTACGGGTTGCGGTGTGCCAACTGCGACGCACGACACGTTTGAGTTTGCCGAAACGTGTTGCTGCAGGAGTGCGGTCAATCGTAGCGAGATTTTCAAGGTGGCCTGAGACAGCCTTTGTGTGCACATCTTCGCGTACGAGTGAGGAAAAGCGTTCAAGAACAAGGCGTTGCTGCGACTTGTTTAGATTTTGAAAGCCGGGTGTTTCGCGAAGGGTTGCGCTATCGACTGAAAAATTCCTAGTAAACGCATCTTCGACATCTTTTGCAAGTTCATGTACGGGCTCGTTTGTGGAAGGAAGTACTTCTGGACGCGCGGGGGTAGATGGTTTTTCCGAGGCTTCTGTTGCGGAGACTTCGGGCGACTGAGGTGGCGTAGACGGTTCAGAGAGTGGCGCCTCCTCTGAGGAGGCTGGCTTCTCCATCGGTTCAAGCTTCCAGGTCTTCGGGTCATGCAGGTCTCCTCTTTCTTCAGAGGCTTTTTGGAGCGGCTCAAGTTCCCAGGTGGTAGGGTCATTGGGGTCGCCCCTTCCTGCTTTTCTCTCTTCACTATGAGGTAGAGGTGCAGAAGCCTTTTTCTCCATCGGCTCGAGCTTCCACTTTGCTGGATAGCCGAGCTTTTCTTTTTTTGGTGGGACGGTTGTAGCGGAAGTGGTTACTACGGTTGCGTCAGGTATAGAAGTTACCTCGGCAATCTCGGGCGGCAGCGGTGTCGCTGTCTCAGGATGTGACTTCGAGCCTTGTGTAATAATTTTGTCAAAAACCCTGAGTTCCTCTTGGATGCGCCAAGGGACACGCTCCATTTTTTTTGCTCGAGCAGCAAGTTCTTTGCGCTTCTTTTGTACGGTAGGGAGGAGGCGCTCAAATTCTTGAGGTGATGCCTCAGAAAAGTTTTCAAGTATGGCGAGATACGCAGAAAAAGAGTCTTTTGTAGGAGCTTCTGCATAGGCAATATCAGCAGCATTGAGTGTATCGATGTAGGGGGTTTTAGAAACCTCGGGAGAGGCGAGGGGTTTCTCAGCGGGGTTATTTTTTTCCCGTGTTGGTTTCTCATCTACTACCGAGTCAGGCATGCTGGTGTCGCCACGAAGATCTGAAAAAGGATTGATAACTGCGGAGGTGTCGACATCTTCCATTTCAGCGTGTAGTTCCGTGTGTATCTCCGTGTCGAGAACCGGTTCTGCGGGCAAGGTCTCTTCAGGGGGTGTTGCAGCAGGAGTTTCCTTCGGGAGGTCTCTGTTTTTAACAAATTTAGGGGAAGGAGAATCTTTGGGGGTATCGTCGGAAAAATCGGGAGACGTATCGCGTCGTCCTTTCCCGCGAGGCTTTTTTTCAAATCCTTCGTGCATATGCAAAGTATACCACATCACATAAAAAAATTTTGATGAGTGGTGGTATACTGCACACGAAAGCTATGGATCCGTATACTGGCAACGAAGAACTGGATACGCTCGTAAGAGAACGTATGGATACGCTTGCGCCAGAGGTAAAGCGTGTTTTCGACGATCCTGCAAGCTCTATTTATATCGAGAGTTTTGCGGCGAGTGCAGGCCTCGACGTTGAGAAAACAGAAGGGCTCAAACACGAAATCATACTCATGATGCTCGGCTTTACCCCCGCCGACGATTTTTCGTTCGTGCTTATGACTGAGCTTGAAATGCCGCCGCGTCAAGCGTTTGCGGTAGAGCACTGGGTGAAGGGCGTCTTTTTGAAAGAGGTCATGCCATATCTTGTTTCGTCACAAGGAAGTGCAGTGTCGCCAGAAGCTCCGTCGCCCGTACTGCCCGAAGTTTCGCCTGCACCAGTTGCGGTGTCCGCACCTGCACCAACGCCAGAACCAGTTGTTCTAGAGCCGCAAGAAGAACCACTGCCCGAGCCAGCGCTTCGTACAGAGCCAGAAGCTGCTCCTGTGTATGAGCCCGAGCCAGTGCAGGCGCCTGAAAGAGAAGCTCCACAAGAAGTAGCCCTTGTGGCACCGGTAATTCCTACCTATACTGCGCCAGTCCCCGCTCCAGTTCCACCACCGTCAGCACCTATGCCGGCGCCACACCCCGTAGCGGCGACTCCTCTGCCGGTAGCGCAACCTGCTGTGACTGTGCCAAAAGTTATGATGGCCCCGCCGCTTCCCAAAGCAATGACACCATTGCCGATCCCGACAAAACAAATACCGGCAATACCTTCAAGTGCCCCAACACTTGCATCTATGCTGCAGACATCATCCACGCCAAAACCCCGCACCATGCTTGAAGACGTAGCACGCGCACGAGGCGCCATTACCCCCGAGGGTATCGCCCGCTACGACCGCCCCCTCGCACAAACCCCTTCATATGCAAAATAAAATCGCCCATGGTAGGCGTTTTTATAAACTTAAATATTTGTCCGCCCAATGGGACGATGTGGGAACTTACATTAGTGGGCAACTAGTCTAGCGACACGGGTATTATGAAGCCTTACTTTTCTCCTTTAGTGCATGGCTTTGGAGTTCTCGCCACTTCGTATGCTCTGTGGAGACAAAGAGTTCGGTTCTCTCTCCTAGAAGTTTTAATGCCTCTTTGTCGTCTAGGTCTGTATAGTCTGCAAAACGTCCAATGTATGAATATTTTTCATGGCGGAGAGATTCGCAGTTTGAGCGGTATGAATTCCATTTATCTCCCCATTTATTAATGTGCTGCAGTCCTTCCAAAATAATGACACAAGCACCAAGGACTGCTGTAATAGTAGGGAAAGAAAATGCTGTAACTGGAATAAAAGCAGATAGTGCTATTTCAAGTACTTTTGAACGTTTGAACATTTTCTGCATGTGTCCAGCTTTTGAGTCGTACCACTTTATTTGCTGCTCGAGTCTTTCGTAGCCTGAGGTAGGCTCGGATTCGACTGCTCCTGGTGTCTTCATAATGCTAAACTCTTACCTTGATTTGCTCAGCAATCTCATGCGCCCTTTTTTCAAATGCCATCTCTATGTATTCTTCTGGACTAACTAGAAAATTATCCCACCTTACAAGAATGCAGTAGCGATCATTCTCGGTATAGTGACACTTGTTTGGGTCAATGTGGTAATTCTTGTGAAACTCCGCAATTGTTGTTTCGTCATTGACTCTTACGGTGGCTATACCATTCCCGCACGACATGCAGATGCCGGAACCTGTATATACTCTTGAGTACATATCAGGTAAAACAATGCCAAGTATTCCATTTCGAGTATTTCCCTCACCATGATATAGGGAAGATTGAAGTTCACGCTTAATGTATTTTTGTTCTTCTTGTCCAAGTGTCTCAGCACTTTTGGTGCCAATGAGGTGAATTGTTACTGTTGAATCTGCAAGGTAGTCTTCTCTAATTTTCCGCATGATATAGTTCTCATCTTCTGAGTCGATTGGCTCGTTGAGGGATTTGTCTATGATGTCGAGATTTTGAATCCCTTGAATGTGTTCCTTGTATGGGGTATCTTCCGTTTTGAAAGAAATGAAGCATTTGCGTGCCATATATCTGTTTGGTTATTGTTAATCTAGTAGCAGCACTAATGGTGCCTTATTGCATATCGTACTACTATAAAAAATAAAGTAAAGGCAAAAATCATAGTTGCTCTCCCGCTTGGGTTCCATGCAAACGGAGCGGAGCGGAGTTTGTAGGGGCGGGGAGTTGCGCTGTTTTACTAGACTGTTTCTGCTGTTGAGGCTGTGATGGGTAGAAGACTTTTGATTTTTACTGCATAGTCATCTCCAACAGTAACATGCTCAAGGCGAACACCTATTCGTGCATATAGTTTATTCACAAAAGCATCACGTTCTTGCATTTTCTGACTGTTGTGTGAGCTTCCGTCTAGTTCTATGGCGAGAGCTATTTTGTTTTCCTGTGCGTCCCAGATGAGATAATCGATGTGTTTTGCTCGTATCTTATTCCACCACGTTTGGTATTCCTTTCCCGTAGCTGTTACCTCGATAAAGTCCGCAAGGCGCATTTTTGGAAATATCAGATACCGTTTTGTATCGATATGTTCACGAAGTGCTTGTAAAAATTGAAGTTCTGAACGTGAAAATATATATAATTTTGCACGGTAGGGTAGTAGTTTCTCTGTTGTCTCATTCATGTTGAGGTGTTTGATTACCAATAAGAGAGCGGCGATAAGAATCAGCAACGCAAGAACTATATAAATGTTTGTCATATGTAATGCTAACTATAGTCTGTAGAAGCAAAATAGGCAATAGGCTATTGTTTTTGCATGAGTACGCCTACTCTCAAAAAATTAGCAGTGAAGATTCAGGACGAGCGCAAGAAGCGTGGTTTTTCGCAGGAGTCTT